>NZ_JAKRMO010000001.1:0-182034 GCF_022346485.1 Brachybacterium sp. ACRRE
GCCCCGACTCCCCCGGTCCCTCCCCGGACGCACCGCACGGCGAGAGCGTGCCCCAGCCCGACGGCGCGGCACCCACCGAGGGCGAGGCGCCGGGGCCCCGCTTCGGCTTCTTCGCCTGGATGCGCGGCATCGGACTGGTGCGCAGCGACGAGCGCTGGATCGCCGGCGTGTGCGGCGCCGTCTCCGAGCGCACGGGCCTGGACCCCCTGCTGGTGCGCGGGATCGCGATCGTCGTCGCGCTCCTCGGCGGACCCGTGCTCATCGCCTACGCGATCGGCTGGGCGCTGCTCCCCGACGGCCGGGACGAGATCGTGCTCGAGGATCTCTTCGCCGGGATCTTCGCCCCCGCGCAGATCGCGATCGGGGTGCTGTTCGTCCTGGGCCTCACCCCCTACGGTCAGGGCCTGTGGTGGCGGGGGGCGCCGGACTGGTGGAGCATGCCGGGCTGGCTCGAGACCACCATGCGCACCGCCTGGGCCCTCGTGCTCGTCGGCATCCTGTTCTGGCTCGTCGTGCTCATCGCACGCCGCACCGGCGACCACGCCGGCCAGGGCCCCGACCGTCCGCACGGGACACGCGGGACGCGCAGCGAGTCCGCCGGCACCGCGAGGACTGAAGGACCCTCGCAGGGTCGGCACTGGTCGTCCATCGGCTCATCCCTCGGCGGCGCGCCGCGCGCCGCGAGGGGCGCCGGGCACCACGGCTCATCCTTCCAGGAGAGGACGGCCGATCGGCGCGCCCACGAGGAGGATCTGCGGCACCGCCGCGAGGAGAGGCTCGCCGAGCGCGCGGCGAGATGGCGCAGACGCCAGCCCTCCGCCGGGTCCGTCGCGATCGGACTCGGCGCGGCCCTGGTGATCGGTGCGCTCGTCGCCCTCTCCGCCCAGGTTCTGCGGTGGTCCGACGCGCCGCTCATCGTGGGTCTCGCAGGTGCCCTCGCGATCCTCGCCATCGCCACCGTGGTGGCGGGGATCCGCGGACGGGAAAGCGGCGGCCTGGGACTGTTCTCCTTCCTCGCCGTGATCGCCCTGGTCGTCTTCGGGGTCGTCCCCGCCGGCACGCAGATCAGCCCCTTCGGCGATACCCAGTGGAGGGTGGACGGGCAGAGCACCGGCACGACCGAGCGCTTCGCGATGATCGCCGGGAGCCCCGGCCTGGACCTGCGCGACCTGTCGCCCGCTGATCGCGGAGGCGACGTGGAGATGTGGCTGGGAGCGGGGACCACCCAGGTGCTCCTGCCCGAGGACGCCCCCGTGCGCGTGGAGGTCGACGGCCTGGTCGCGGGGGTCCGCACCCCCGACGCTCGCGACTCACAACCCGACGGGACCCTGCTCGCCTCGACCGAGCTCGAGAACCCGGCGGCGCGCACCGCCGACGAGCAGGACATCACGACCGTGCACGTGCGCGTGCTGTTCGGCACCGCCGACATCGACATCCAGGAGACCCCGTGACCGAGCACCAGCCTTTCGACCCCGCACGAGCGCCCGACGCGAGCACCGAATCCGTCCAAGCTGCGCATCCCGAACCGGCTCCCGACGCGTCGGCCGAGACAGACCACTCGCCGTCGAGCGACGTCCCGCAGGATGCCGATCACGGGACCTCCGGCGCCGAGGACGTCGCATCACTCCCCCTTCGCGCCGACCATGACCCGGAGGAGACGAGGGATGGTCGCGACGCCGAAGGGACGGACGTTCGGGAACGGCGTGGACCCGTGTTCGGCACGATCTTCTGGGGAGCGCTGCTGCTGGTCATCGCGTTCATCGTCGGCATCCAAGCCGTCCCGGCCGTCTCCATAGATCCGACGGTGCTGCTGATCGGGGCGGTGGTGGCGCTGGGATGCCTGCTGGTGGTCGCCGGCGTCGCGGCTGCTCTGCGCCGGCCCCGCCGCTGACCGAAGTCGCCTGTGGTGCCCGGCTCGCGCACCCGAGCGCGCAGAGGTGACGGCCGGCCCCCGCGCTCATGCCACCGCGACGAACCCGCGGCCCGGTGCGGCGTTCCCGCGGGAAGGTCGCACCGGGCCGATCTCATGGTCGCGGCGGAGTCGGGGCTGCCGGGCGGGCCGCGCGCAGCGGCCCTTCACCGGCACCTGCGCAGTGGCCGCGCACTCAGTCCAACGGCCTCCGGGTCGCGCCGTATGTCGCCGAGCGCACCAGGTGCGCGTAGACCTTGAGCGCCTGGGTGACCTGGCGCTCGCGGCTCTCGGGACGCCAGGGCAGATCGCCCTTGGCCGCGCGGCGGCGGGTGAGCTCGTCCTCCGGCACGTCGAGCTGGAGCAGGCGCTTGTCGACATCGATGATGACCTTATCGCCGTCCTCGACCAGGCCGATGAGTCCGCCCTCGGCCGCCTCCGGGGAGATGTGGCCGATGGAGACGCCGCTGGTGCCGCCGGAGAAGCGCCCGTCGGTGATCAGGGCGCAGGCCTTGCCGAGCCCGCGTCCCTTGAGGAACGAGGTCGGGTAGAGCATCTCCTGCATGCCCGGCCCGCCCTGCGGGCCCTCGTAGCGGATGACGACGATGTCGCCCTCCTTGACCGTCTTGTCGAGGATCTTCTGGACGGCCTCCTCCTGCGAGTCGCACACCACGGCGCTGCCCTCGAAGTGGAAGAGGTCCTCGGTGATGCCGGCCGTCTTGATGACGGCGCCCTCGGTGGCGAGGTTGCCCTTGAGCACGCAGAGCCCGCCGTCCTTGGTGTAGGCGTGCGGGACCGCGCGGATGGCGCCGCCCTCGGCGTCGAGGTCGAGGTCGTCCCAGAGGTTCGCCTGGGAGAACGCCTGCGTGGTCCGCACCCCGCCGGGGGCCGCGCGGAAGAAGGTCTTGGCCTCCTCGCTGGTCTCGCCGCTGCGCACGTCCCACTCGGCGAGCCAGGACTGCAGGTCCGGCGAGTGCACGGAGTGGACCGAGTGGTCGAGCAGGCCGGCGCGGCTGAGCTCGCCCAGGATCGCGGGGATGCCGCCAGCCCGGTGGACGTCCTCGATGTGGTACTTCTGGCTGTTCGGGGCGACCTTGGAGACGCACGGCACGGACCGCGAGAGGCGGTCGATGTCCTCGAGGCCGAAGTCGATCCCGCCCTCGATCGCGGCGGCCAGGATGTGCAGCACGGTGTTCGTCGACCCGCCCATCGCGACGTCCAGGCTCATCGCGTTCGTGAACGCGGCCTTGGTGGCGATGTTGCGCGGGAGCACCGACTCGTCGTCGTCCCCGTAGTAGCGGCGGCACAGGTCCACGACGGTGCGGCCGGCGCGCAGGAACAGCTCCTTGCGCAGCGCATGGGTGGCGAGCGTGGTGCCGTTGCCCGGCAGCGAGAGGCCGAGCGCCTCGGTGAGGCAGTTCATCGAGTTCGCGGTGAACATTCCCGAGCACGACCCGCACGTGGGGCAGGCGTTCTCCTCGATCTCGGCGAGCTGGACGTCGGTGACGCTCTCGTCGGCCGAGATCGAGATCGCGTCCACGAGGTCCAGGCGGTGGTCGACGACGCCCTCGACGGGCTTGCCGGACTCCATCGGCCCGCCGGAGACGAACACGACCGGGATGTTCAGGCGCATGGCGGCCATGAGCATGCCGGGGGTGATCTTGTCGCAGTTCGAGATGCACACGATCGCGTCGGCGCAGTGGGCGTTGACCATGTACTCGACGCTGTCGGCGATCACGTCGCGGCTGGGCAGCGAGTAGAGCATGCCCCCGTGGCCCATGGCGATGCCGTCGTCCACGGCGATCGTGTTGAACTCCTTGGCGACGCCGCCGGCCTCCTTGATGGCGCCGGCGACGAGGTCGCCCATGTTCTTCAGGTGCACGTGGCCGGGCACGAACTGGGTGTACGAGTTCGCGATCGCGATGATCGGTTTGCCGAAGTCGGACTTCTCCATGCCGGTCGCGCGCCACAGGGCGCGGGCACCGGCCATGTTGCGGCCGTGGGTCGAGGTTCGAGAGCGCAGTTGGGGCATATGACCATTAGGCCACGGTGGTGCGGAACCCACCAAGACGCCAGCACTACTAGTGGTGGAACTGATAGTTTTCGGCGCGTGGACGAACCAGCACGCAAGGAGCTCGGTGCCCTCCTGCGCCGACGGCGCAACGAGGTCGAGCGCTCGGACTACGACTTGGGCCCCGTGGGCCGCGGGCGCACCACGGGTCTGCGGCGCGAGGAGATCGCCTTCCTCTCGGGCGTCTCCGTCACCTGGTACACGTGGCTCGAGCAGGGGCGCGACATCAACCCCTCCCGCCAGGTGATCGACGCGGTCGCGGTGAACCTGCACCTCAGCGAGGTCGAGCACGACTACGTGCTGGGCCTTGCGGGCTTCACCCCGCGCCCCCGCCCCGAGCTCGCCGAGCCCGAGCCGGTCCCCGCGCACGTCCAGCACCTGCTGGACGCCCTGGACCCGGCACCTTCTTTCGCGCTCACCGCGCACTGGGACGTAGCCGCCTGGAACCGCAGCTACGAGGGACTGTTCCCGGGCGTGCTCGATGCCGATCCCGCCCAGCGGAACCTCCTGCAGTTCATCTTCACCGACGAGCGCGTGCGGGCGATGCTGCCCGAATGGGAGCTCACCAGCAGGCAGTTCCTCGCCGAGTATCGCGCCGAAGCGGGCGGACGCGCCGGTGGTCCGCAGCATGTGCGCCTGGTCAAGCACCTGCGCGCGCTCTCCCCCGACTTCTCCCGCGCCTGGGACGCCCACGAGGTCGAGCGCTTCAGCTCGCGCGTGCGCATCTTCGAGCACCCGGTCGGCGGACGCCTGGTCTTCGAGCAGGTCAACATCGTCCCGCAGGACGCGCCCGACCTGCACATCGTCTCCTACCTGCCGCTGCCGGAGGGAGACACCCCCGCGGGCGTGCGCCGCCTCGTCGGCGAGGAGTGAGGGGCCGACGAGGCCCGCAGGCGGATCCGCTGCTCAGCGCCCGCCCGCGCGGAGGTCCTCCGCGCGATGGTCCTCAGCGCGGGGGTCCTCGAGGGTGATCGCGACGACGAAGGGGTCGCCGGGCAGGTAGCGCACGGCGACCCGGCGGCCGGGCACCAGGTGGCGCAGGCTGCCGGGATGCAGGAACGCACGGGTGTCCGCGTCCCACGGGGTGCGGACGCCGCTGGGCTGCACGCGCACGCTCACGGCGACCTCGACCTGGTCGTCCAGGCTCGTGCCCGTCGGCTGCGAGCGGATCACGCGGGCGGGGGCGAGCACGCCGTGCAGCCGCGCCGCCGCGACCTCCGGCGGGATCAGGCCCAGGGCGATCCGCCGGCGCAGCAGCAGCTCGCGCACCAGCGGGTCCGCCGCGTCCACGAGCTCCGGGAAGTCCCCTCCACCGGGGCCGAAGCGCACCGGGAACGGGACGCCGGGCACGAGCGCGGAGAGCTCGGCCGGGGTCAGGCGCACGCGCAGCGCGAGCAGCGAGGGCTCGCGGCCGTCGCCCTCGATGCGCAGACGCACCAGGTGCTCACGGGAGGGATCGGTGCGGGAGGAATCAGCCGGCGCGGTGCCGCCGACTCCCCCTTCGGTGCACCATAGGTCGAGCACGCTCGCGACCCCGATCGCGGACGACCGGGACGCGGAGGGTCCGGACGGCGCAGTTCTCGCGCGCCTCGCCCCGAGCAGTGCAGCGCCGAGGCTGAACCGTCCCATACCCGTCCGTCCTCTCCGCCGATCACGCGCCGCACCACGGTGCGGCGCGTGAACGCATGCTAGCGGCGGATCAGGCGACGGGCAGAGCCGGCTCGACCTCCGGGACGTCGGCGGTGCGCGCCACGGGATTGGGCATCGTCCCGGCGTAGAGCAGGGATTCGGCCTGGTTGCCGATGTCGACCATCTGCAGCGTGTTGCGCAGCTGCAGCCGGTTCAGGCACGAGTGCGCGAACTCCGCTGTGCGCAGATCCACGTCGCCCGCGAGCCCGCGAGCGAGCTCGGGGTGGCGCGCCTCATAGGCGTCCAGGGCCCCTGCGACCCGCTGCCAGAACACCTCGGCCGGCAGGACCCCGTCGGCCTCGAGGATCCCGGAGAGGTGGCGCAGCACGCCGTCGAAGACGTCCGTGAAGACGGACAGTGCCTTCTCGTCGCCCGGGACCACTGCGCGGATCCGCGCGATCCGCTCGGGCAGCTCGCGGTGGCCCAGCACGGCCGTCTCCTCGCCGATGTCCTTCATGAACGCGCCCACCACGCGCTGCTCGCGCACGCGCAGGATGAGGTTCTCGCCGTGCGGCATGAACACGAGGTCGTGGCCGAGGAGGGCGTGGACCAGCGGCTGCAGGTAGGCGGAGAGGTAGTCGTCGAGCCATTCCTCGGGGCTGAGGCCGGAGGCGCGGATCATCTGCGTCGCCAGGGCCGTGCCCTCGTGGTCGCGGTGCAGCAGCGCCGCCATGGTCATGGCCCGCTCGCCCTCGCCGAGCAGCGGCAGGGGGTTCTCGCGCCACAGGGCCGCGAGCATCTTGCGGTGGGGGTTGGTCGCGGGCGTGCGGTGGTAGACGTCGCCCGTGTACCCGAGCGCCGCGCGCTCGCGCAGCACGGAGAAGCCCTGCGCCGCGAACTCGGGGTCGCCCGTGACGACGCCGTGCACCCAGTCGTTGATGGCGGGCGTGTCGCGCATGTAGTGCGGGGAGAGTCCGCGCAGGAATCCCATGTTCTGGATCGCGAGCGCCGTCTTCACGTACGGGGCGCCGGGCCGGCTGAGGTCGAAGAAGGTGCGCAGGGACTGCTGCGCCTGGAACTCGTCGCCGCCCGCGCCGAGGGGCACGAGGTCCTGGCGGGCCATGTCCGCGGCGAAGGTGAGCGGCAGGCGGTGGTCGGCCTGCCAGGGATGCAGCGGCATGAGGTGATAGTCCGACGGGTCGAGCCCGCGCTCCCGGAGCCGGTCGGCGAAGGCCGCGCGCTCCTCGGCGCTGAGCGCCCCGGCCAGGTGATCCTCGAGGTCGCAGCCCTCGCCGAGGCTCAGATGGCTGAGCTCCCGGCGCACCGCGATCCACTGCAGGCGCGTGCGCCGGCCCTGCTCGGGCGCATAGGCGCGGTAGTCGCTGAGCGCGTAGCCGATGCGGCCGCTGCCCGCGAGGAAGCCCGGGTGCCCCTCGGTCATGGCGGACTCGATCTGCTGCAGATCGGCGTCGAGCAGCTGCCGGGCGGTGGGCCGACGGCCCTCGCGGGCGTCCTGCAGTTTCGCGCATGCCGCCGCGAAGGTCGAGGCGAGCTCCTCGAGGTAGGTCGAGAGCAGGTCGTCGGGGATGCCGAGCACGCTCTGGAAGGCGGCGACGAACTCGAGCACGTCGAGGCGGCCGTGGGCCGGGCGAGCGCCGCCGCCGGCCGACGTGCTGCCCGCCGGCGCGCCGTCCGTCGACGGGCCGTCCGCGGGCGTGCCGCCCGTCGACGGGCCGTCGGACGCGACCGGGTCCTGCGGCGTCTCGATCCGCACGATCGAGTCCTCGTCGACCAGCCAGTGCTCGAGCGGCAGCACGCGGGCGCGGAAGCGGTAGCTCGCCCCTGCGTCCGCGGGCTCGGCCAGCTCCCACCAGCCGTCCTCGAGATCGACGGGCGCCAGGATGCGCTCGTGCGAGAACTCGGAGATCGCCTTGGCGAGCAGGTGCCGGTGGACGGCCTCGGCGACGTCGGGCCGCAGGTGGGCGTGGGGATCCTCGGCATGCTCGCCGGAGTCGCCGCCGAGCGGGGAGGCCGCGAAGTCCTCCCGGGTGCAGACGCTGAGGGCGGCGCGCTTGCTGTGGCCGTCGACCGTGAGGTCGAGCTCGCGCAGCACGCGGAAGCCCGCGGCGGCGTTCTTGGCGAGGATGCGATCGTTGCGCACGTCGGGCTCGACGACGACGCGCTCGGCACGGCGCTCCGTGAAGCAGAAGCGCATAACGGCGGCCATGATCTCCGCCGTGAAGCCGTGGCGCCGCTCCCCCGCCGGCGGGCCGACGAGCACGTGCATGCCGAGGTCGCCCGCGCGGGTGCGCAGCACGTGCGACGGGATGAGGATCGCGGGGTCGTAGGTCTCGACGTAGACGACGTCGGCCCCGGCCCCGACCCCGGGCGCGTCCGCGCTCTCGAGGGAGCCGATCCAGCCGTCCTGGCGGGGATCGTCGGCGATCGCTCGGAGGTAGTCGAGGGTCTGGTCGCCGGTGTGCTCCGTCATCTCCCAGTAGCGGGCGCGGGGATCGGTGAGCCAGGTGTGGACGAGGGGCGCGTCGCGCGCGGGGTCGACGGGTCGGAAGGTGATCTGCACGGTGGTCTCCTGGTGGGTCAGGCGTCGTCGGCGGGGACGCCGAAGGTCTGGAAGGCGATGCGGCGCTCGATCGGGTAGGGCTCGCGGCCGGTGATCGCGTCGAGCACCACGGAGGCGCGCCAGGCGCCGAAGCCGAGGTCGGGGGCGGTGACGCCGTGCGTGTGCTCCTCGGCGTTCAGCACGTGGATCCGCTGCTGGTCGTCGATCGTGTAGTCGCGGGAGACGTCGAGCCGGCCGCGGGAGTCGCGGCGAATCCGCTCGCCCAGGGGCGCGAGGAGCGCGGGTGCGCTCGAGCGGTATCCGGTGGCGGCGACCACGGCACGGGTGCGGTGCTCGCGCCGGGTGCCCAGCTCGCCGTGCTCGAGGGTGAGCACGTGCTCGCCGGCCTCCGCGTCGTGGCGCGCGGCGGTCACGGCGGTGTCGGTGAGCAGCGTGGTGGGGACCTCGGCGCCGCCCTGGCTGAGCCGGTAGAGCAGCTCGTGGATGTCGTCGATCAGGTCGCCGCTGATGCCCTTGTACAGGGTCCTCTGCTCGCGGCCCAGGCTCTCGCGCCGCTCCTCGGACAGGGAGCGGAACAGGTCCGTGTACTCCGGGGACGTCATCTCGAGGGTGAGCTTCGTGTACTCCATCGGGAAGAACCGCGGCGAGCGGGTCACCCAGTCCACGCGGGTGCCGCGGGCGGCCGCGTCCTCGAGCAGATCGCGGTAGATCTCCGCGGCGCTCTGGCCGCTGCCCACGATCGTCACCGAGCCCGCGTCCAGCAGCTGCTCGCGCGCGGGCAGGTACTGCGAGCTGTGGATCACGGGCGGGGCCGACGCGTCCGCCGCCTCGGCGAGCTCGGCGAGGGCGGGAGGGAGCACGGGTCGGGTGCCGACGCCGAGCACCACGTGCCGGCCGCGATGCTCCTCGATGCCCACGACCGCGCCCTCCGCGTCGAGCACGTCGGCCACCACGAGGAGGTGCTCGTCCTCCTCCTGGACCGAGCGGACGCGGCGCCGCCAGCGCAGCGTGTCCAGCTGCTCGGCGACCCAGCGGCAGTAGCGGTCGTACTCGGAGCGCAGCGGGTAGAAGGACTCCCGGATGTAGAAGGGGTAGAGCCTGCCGGTCTCCTTGAGGAACTGCAGGAAGGAGAAGCGCGAGGTGGGGTCGGCCATCGTCACCAGGTCAGCGAGGAACGGCACCTGGATGGTGGCGCCGTCGAGCATCATCCCGGGGTGCCAGGAGAAGCCGGGAGCCTGGTCGAGGAAGATCGCGTCGACGTCCTCGAGCGGATCGCTGAGCGCGGCCATGCCGAGTCCGAAGGGGCCGATGCCGATGCCCACGAGGTCGTGGATGCGGGCGTCGTCCGCGTGGCTGGTCGCGGGGGCGGTCGAGGGGGCGGTCGTGCTCATCGCTCGCTCCCCTCGGCCGCGAGGCGGCTGCCGGCGAGCAGGCCGCGGCCCGTCGCCCGCACGAGGTCGAGCACGGCGGCGACGTCCGTGACGGTCGCCTCGGGGTTCAGCAGGGTGAGCTTGAGCCACGGGGTGCCGTCGATCGTGGTGCGGGCGACCATCGCGCGGCCGGACTGGAAGAGGATCCGACGGATGAGGGCGACGTGCCCGTTGGCCGTCCGGTCGTCCACGCCCTCGGGCTGGAACCGGAACAGCACGGTGCTGAGGTCGCTCGTGCCCAGCACGGTGAAGTCGCGGTCGGCGAGCAGCAGCGCGCGCACCTCGAGGGCGAGGTCGCAGACGGCGTCGACCATCTCGCCGAGCCGCGCGGGTCCGAGCGAGCGCAGGGTGGTCCAGAGCTTGAGGGCGTCGAAGCGGCGCGTGGTCTGCAGCGACTTGTCGACCTGGTTGGGCTCCGCCTCGGCCGACGCCGCCTCCGCCGCGGGGTTGAGGTAGTCCGCGTGCCAGGCCGCGGCGCGCAGGTCCGCAGGGTCGCGCACGAGGAGCGCGCTCGAGGAGACGGGCTGGAAGAAGGTCTTGTGGAAGTCGACCGTCACGGAGTCCGCGCGCTCGATGCCCGTGAGCAGGTGGCGGCGGCGCTCGGAGACGAGCAGGCCTCCCCCGTAGGCGGCGTCCACGTGCAGCCAGATGCCTGCCTCCTCGCACGCCTCGGCGACGGCCGGCAGCGGATCGATGATCCCGCGGTCGGTGGTGCCGGCGGTGACGGCGACGGCCATCGGGAGCTCCCCCGCCGCCTCGAGCGCGGTGAGGCGCTCGCGCAGGTCAGCGGGGTCCATGCGCCCGTCGGCGTCGGAGTCGACGGCGATGACGGCGTCGGCCGCGAGGCCCAGCAGGTGCGCGGAGCGGGCGACCGAGAAGTGGCTCGCGGCCGTGGTGAGCACGCGCAGGCGCGGCAGAGCGTCGGTCCTCTCTCGCAGGTCCGCACGCAGGGCCCGCTCCCGGGCCAGGAACAGCGCCTGCAGGTTGGACTGCGTCCCGCCCGAGGTGAAGACGCCGTCGCCGCTCTCGAATCCGACGAGGCCCGCGGCCCACCGCACCAGGCGCTGCTCCATGTGGGTCGCGACGAGCGACTGGTCGAAGGTGTCCACGGACGTGTTCACCGCGGCGAGCATCGCCTCGGCCGCGACCGCGGGGAGGACCACGGGGCAGTTCAGGTGCGCGAGGTACGAGGGGTGGTGGAACCAGACGGCGTTCCTCGCATAGAGCGCGTCGGCCTCGGCGAGGGCGGCGCGGTCGCCGATGCCCGAGCCGTCGAGGTCCACGTCCGCGACGAGACGCTCGAGGGTGTGCCGGTCGGGGCCGACGGAGGGGGCGTCGACGGTGCGGAAGCGCTCCGCGAGGGTGTCGACGACCTCGTGGAGGAGCTCCGCGTAGGCGTCGGCGGAGGAGCCGTTCAGCAGCGCGGTCGTCGTAGCGGTGGTCGCGGTGGCCGTCGAGGCTGTGGTCGCGGTGGCCGACGATCCGGAGGGCTCGGCGGCGGACGCGTCGGTGCCGGCAGAGGCCGGGAGCTCGTGCGCAGTGGTCTGCGGGAGCAGCTGGGACATGAGGGTCGGAACCTTCCTGCCGGTGGGGCGGAAGCTCGCCCCACGGTCGTTGAGGGTTGCCTACCCTAAGCGTGCTCGAGCGACTCTGCGCAAGCAGGCTCCCGGCCCGGATGAGATAGCCGACAGTTCCCGCGCATCGCTCGCCTGGCGAGGCGAACGCGCAGGCAGAGCGGATATTCGCGGTGCCCAATCACGGCGGGTCGTTGCCGACCAGCCCGTCGATCGCTTCGCGGACGATGGACGTCTGCCCTGTGTGCAGGAGGTTCTCCTCGAGGATGTCCACGAGCCGTCGCCGACGACTGACCCGGTACTCCGGGTCGTCCTGGACGAGCTCGTCGAGGCCGTCGTCCCGGACCAGCTCGCTCCACTCCTTGCGGCAGCATCCGATCGTCTCGTACCAGAGGGCGTAGAGCTCCTCGGGCGGACTCTCGGCGGCCGTGGCCCATTCCGCGTCGTAGGCCGTCCACGGCTCGGGGCCGGTGGTGGGCGGGCCGGGGGCGCGTCCGGCGGCCGAGGCGGTCCACATCTCCTCGACCTTCGCGAGGTGGATGATCGTGCCGGCGATCGTCACCCCCGAGGGCGGGTGGCGCGTGCCGAGCTGCTCCTGCGTGAGACCGCCGGACTTCCAGGCGAAATGGCGGTGCACGCGATCCAGGGCGAAGAGGAGCATCTCCCCCTCGCCGCCGCGCAGGCAGTCCTCGATGGGTACGTCGTTGTAGTCCATGCCGCGAGAGTAGACCTCACGAGAATGGCGATCTGGTCGACACCGGATTCGTGCGCGTTCTCCGAGTGCCACAGGCCCGCGCTCACAGATGCCGCCCCGGATTCATCCGCTGGTGGAGGATACGGATCACGTCGATGCGATCTCCGCGCTGGACGTAGAAGACGAGGTGGCTGCCGATCCCGTATCGACGGTAGCCCTGGCGGATGTCGTCGACGGGGCGACCCCGATCCGGGTCTGCGGCGAGGCGCTCGATGGCGTTCTGGATGTCGCGCAGGTAGGACTCCGCCTGCGAGGCGCTCCAGCGGTCTTCCGTGAAGTCCCAGATCTCGGAGAGATCCCTCTGCGCTGCCGGAGTGAGGCGGAAGCGTTTCATGCCTGCTTCGACGCGATGAAGGCGTCGAAGTCGAACGGCTGGGCCTCACCGCTCTCCTCGCCGACGACGAGGGCCTCGCGCAGGGCTGCCAGCTGCGTCTCCCGATCCTCGAGGAGGCGCAGCCCGGCACGGATCACCTCGCTGGACGATCGATAGCGACCCGAGGCGACCTGCTCTGCAAGGAAGCCGGAGTAGTGGTCATCAAGGCTGATCGACGTGTTCTGAGCCATGGCGTCACGATACCAAGAATGGGTAATTCTACGCCTCGACCTTGACATCGACCGTCCCGTGGTGCGCTCCAAGGGGCCCGTGAGAACAGGAGCGCCGCACCCCACGTGGGGTGCGGCGCTCCGGCGCAGAGCTGCGAGGGACGATCAGCCCTGGACGCCCAGCTTCTCCATGATGATCTCGCGCACGCGACCGGCATCGGCCTGACCGCGGGTGGCCTTCATGATGGGGCCGATCAGCGCGCCGATCGCCTGGACCTTGCCGCCCTGGATCTTGGCGACCACGTCGGGGTTGTCGGCGATCGCCTGGTCCACGGCACCGGTGAGCACCGAGTCGTCGGAGACGACCGCGAGGCCCTCCTTCTCGACGATCGCACCGGGATCACCCTCGCCCGCGAGCACCTTGCCGAGCACCTGACGGGCGATCTTGTCGTTGATCTTCTTGTCGTCGATGAGCTTCTGGAGCTCGGCGACCTGCGCCGGGGTGGCTGCCAGCTCCTCGAGCTCCACACCCTGTTCGCCGGCGGTGCGGGCCAGTTCGCCCATCCACCACTTGCGGGCGGACTGCGCGCTCGCGCCCGCGACCACGGTCGCCTCGATGGCCTCGAGAGCACCGGCGTTGATCACGTCGCGCATCTCGAGATCGCTGAAGCCCCACTCCTCGCGCAGACGCCGTCGGCGCGCCGCCGGCAGCTCGGGCAGGTTCGCCTGCAGCTCCTCGACCCACTCGCGGCTCGGCGCGACGGGCACCAGATCGGGCTCGGGGAAGTAGCGGTAGTCCTCGGCGTCGGACTTCACGCGCCCGGCGCTCGTGTGGCCGTCCTCCTCGTGGAAGTGACGGGTCTCCTGGACCACCGACTCGCCGGCGTCGAGGATCCCCGCCTGGCGGGAGATCTCGTAGCGCACCGTGCGGTCGATCGAGCGGAACGAGTTCACGTTCTTCGTCTCGGTCCGGGTGCCCAGCGGCGCATCGGCCGTCGGGCGCAGGGAGACGTTCACGTCGGCCCGGACGTTGCCGCGCTCCATGCGCGCCTCGGACACGTCGAGGGCGCGGAAGATGTCCCGCAGGGTCCGCACGTAGGCGGCGGCGACCTCGGGGGCCCGCTTGCCCACGTTCGGGATCGGACGGGTCACGATCTCCACGAGCGGCACGCCCGCGCGGTTGTAGTCCACGAGGGAGTGGGTCGCGCCCTGGATGCGGCCGCTGCCGCCCACGTGCGTGGACTTGCCGGCGTCCTCCTCCATGTGGGCGCGCTCGATCTCGACGCGCACGATCTCGCCGTCCTCGAGCTCCACGTCCACCCAGCCGTCGTGCGCGATCGGCTCGTCGTACTGGGAGGTCTGGAAGTTCTTCGTGAGGTCGGGGTAGAAGTACTGCTTGCGCGCGAAGCGGCAGGACTCGGCGATCTCGCAGTTCAGCGCAAGGCCGATGGTGATCGCGTACTCGACGGCCTTCTCGTTGACCACGGGCAGAGTGCCGGGCAGGCCCAGGCTCACCGGGGTGATCGCCGTGTTCGGGTCGGCGGCGAAGATGTTCGGCGCACCGTCGAACATCTTGGTCGCGGTTCCCAGCTCCACGTGCACCTCGATGCCCAGCACCGGGTCGTAGCGGTCGGTCGCGTCCTCGAAGTCGACGAGGTCGGTATCGATGGTCGTCATCACTTCACCTCTCCGGTCCGAGCGCCGGTCGGCGCACCGGTCAGCGCGGGGGCGCGGTCCAGGAGCGGGCCGCCCCAGGACTCCTCGAGCAGCGCCTCGAGCGCGCCGCCCACGCGGTACAGCCGCTCGTCGGCCCGTGCGGGGGCGAGGAACTGGATGCCCGCGGGCAGTCCGTCCTCCGCGAGCCCGCTGGGCAGGGACAGCCCGGGCACGCCCGCGAGGTTCGCGGGGATCGTGGCGATGTCGTTCATGTACATCGCCAGCGGGTCGTCGGTCTTCTCGCCGAGGCGGAAGGCGACGGTGGGCGACGTCGGCGAGGCCAGCACGTCGACCTGCTCGAAGGCGCCGGCGAAGTCGTTCTGCACGAGCGTGCGGACCTTCTGGGCGCTCCCGTAGTAGGCGTCGTAGTAGCCCGCGGAGAGCGCGTAGGTGCCCAGCAGGATGCGGCGCTTGACCTCGTCGCCGAAGCCGGCGCCGCGGCTGGCCTTCATGACCGACTCGGCCGTCGGATGATCCTCGGGCACTACGCGCAGCCCGTAGCGCATGCCGTCGAACTTCGCGAGGTTCGAGGATGCCTCCGAGGGCATGATCAGGTAGTACGCGCCGAGGGCGTACTCGAAGTTCGGGCAGGAGACGCGGATGATCTCCGCGCCGGCCCGTTCGAGGGCCGCGAGGGACTCCTCGAAGCGGGCGCGCACCTCGGGGGCGAAGCCGTCGCCCTCGAGCTCCTCGATGACACCCACGCGCAGGCCCGTGACGTCCTTGCGGCGAGCGGCCTCGCCGAAGGCCGGGACGGCCTCCGGCAGCGAGGTCGAGTCGCGCGCGTCGTGCCCCGCGATGAGCTCGTGCAGCAGCGCGGCGTCCTCGACGGTGCGGGTCACCGGACCGGCCTGGTCGAGCGAGCTCGCCATCGCGATGAGCCCGTAGCGGGAGACGGAGCCGTAGGTCGGCTTCACGCCGACGGTCCCGGTGACCGATGCCGGCTGGCGGATCGAGCCGCCGGTGTCGGTGCCGATCGCGAGCGGCGCCTCGTAGGCGCCGACGGCCGCGGCGCTGCCGCCGCCCGAGCCGCCCGGGATCCGCTCGCGGTCCCAGGGGTTGCGCGTCGGCCCGAAGGCGCTGTTCTCGGTCGAGGACCCCATGGCGAACTCGTCCATGTTGGTCTTGCCCAGGATCGGCAGGCGCGCAGCGCGCAGCTTCTCCACGAGCGTCGCGTCGTACGGGGGCACCCAGCCCTCGAGGATCTTCGAGGCGGCCGTGGTGGGCGTGCCCTTGGTGACCACGACGTCCTTGACGGCGATCGGCACGCCGGCGAGCGCGTGCAGCTGCTCGCCCGCCGCGCGCCGCTCATCCACGTCGCGCGCGACCTCGAGGGCCGCGTCCTCGCTCACGTGCAGGAAGGCGTTGAGGTCGCCGTCCACGGCCGCGATGCGGTCGAGGTGGGCGCGGGTGAGCTCCTCGGAGGAGAAGTCGCCGGAGGCGAGGCCCTGGGCCTGCGCGGCGGCGGAGAGGCGCGTGGGATCCGCGCTCGGGTGGCTCTCGGTGCTGCTCATGCTCACTCCTCCCCCAGGATCTGCGGGACCTCGAAACGACCGTCCTCCGCCTCGGGGGCGCCGGAGAGCGCCTCCTCCTGGGTGAGGGTCGCGGTGACGACGTCCTCGCGGAACACGTTCGTCATGGGGATTGGGTGGCTGGTCGCGGGCACGTCCTCCGTGGCGACCTCGGAGACGGATGCGACAGCGTCCATGATGGCGTCGAACTCGCCCGCATAGCGGGTGATCTCGTCATCAGTGAGCTGGATCCGTGCGAGGTCGGCGAGGCGTGCGACGTCTTCTCGTCCGATCGCTGGCATGCCATCCATCCTAGAGGCGATCGCGGGATGGGTGGACCGGCTGGAACCGGCGGCGCGCTTGCGGCGCCGGCGCTCAGCCACGGACTCGGTAGTGGTAGCCGCCCAGGCGCCGGAACCCGAGCTTCCGGTAGAGGGCGAGCGCCGCGGGATTGTCGGACTCGACCTCGAGGAGCGCGCGCTCTGCGCCCTGCACCTGCGAGGCCGCGAGCAGCGTGCGCACCACGGCCGTCCCCAGGCCCTCGCGGCGGTGCGCGGGATCGGTCGCGATCTGGTTGAGCACGGCGGACCGGGTGCGGCCGTGGTCGACGAGAGCCGCCCTACCCACCGCTGTGGGCTCCGCGAGTCCCTCCCCGTCCGCGGGACCGTCGGCCGGGATCCCGACGTGCACGGCCGGGGTCCCGGCGAGGATGTCGTGCATCGTCTCGCGCGCACCCTCCCCGCTGCGCGGGGAGAGTCGCCATGAGGCGGCGAACCAGTCGTCGGGCAGCGGGCCCGTGCTGATCGTCGCGCGCGGGTCGGGGGCGTGGGGCTTCGCGCCGAGCGGCAGCTCGAGCACCTCGCAGGGCGCCTCGACGGAGAATCCGCGATCGGCGAGCGCCTGGTCGACGGCGGCGTGGCCGCTGTCGGGATAGAGCCGGACGAGCACGGGATCGTCGGAGGCACTGGCGAGGCCGAGCACGCGATCGAGGGCCTCCGCGAGCGCCCCCGGATCCGTGGACGGGTCGACGGGGACGATGCTGTTCGCGCGACGGGTGACGCCGCGCGAGCGCAGGATGGCGAAGCCGTCCACGTCCAGCCTCGACAGCGGGCGCCAGCCGCCCACCAGGGTCTCCACGAGGGCCGTCGGCCCCAGGGGCTTCGGACCCGCACCTGCCGTGCCGGAGCCCTTCGCGGACCGGTTCTTCGCACTCTTCCTGGCCATCGATCGATCGTATCGAGGGCGTGCCGGTCCACGTGCACCGGGGCGTGATCCAGGACGTTCGCGCGAGCGTGTGCGTAGGATCAGGCATCTCGCCCCCGAGAGCCCGATACCTCTTCAGCGCTGAAGGTGATCGCATGTCCGTGGACCCCCACATCGACTTCCACTCCCATGATCCGGAGGACGGCGAGGAGCTGTCCGACAACCCCGCGATCCGGGAGGCCCAGATCCTCGAGGCACGCATGCGCAAGGCCCTCGCCACCAAGGAGGACCCGCTGCGCGAGGGCGAGAGCACGTCGGACCGCATGCACCGGGGCGAGTGATCCGAACGGCCGCCCAGACGAGCGCGAGACGCGGGGCGGGCGCCCCATGTGCCGCCGTTCCTCCCCAACGCCCCTTCGCGCACATCGCCGCTGATCTCCCACCGGGATGTCATGGCCCGATGACACACTGACGCCCATGACCGCGACCGCCGCCGAGACCCATCCGCAGCTGCACGCCGAGGCCCTCGAGGCCCTGCGCGACCTCACCGGCAGGGCCGACGCCGCCTTCCATCCCGGCCAGTTCGACGCGATCGCCGCGCTCGTGGACGAGCATCGCCGAGCGCTCGTGGTCCAGCGCACCGGCTGGGGCAAGTCCGCCGTCTACTTCCTTGCCGCCCTGCTGCAGCGCCGGCGCGGTGCGGGCCCGGCGCTCATCGTCTCCCCGCTCATCGCCCTCATGCGCGACCAGGTCGCAGCCGCCGCGCGCGCCGGCGTGCGCGCCGAGGCGATCAGCTCGGCGAACCCGACGGCCTGGACCCAGATCGAGCAGTCCCTCGCGGCCGACGAGATCGACGTGCTCCTGGTCTCCCCCGAGCGTCTGGTCAACCCCCGCTTCCGCGACGAGCAGCTCCCCCGCCTGATCGACCGCTGCGGCCTGCTGGTGATCGACGAAGCGCACTGCATCTCCGACTGGGGACACGACTTCCGTCCCGACTACCGGCGGCTGCGCGATCTCGTCGCCCAGCTCGGCCCGCAGGTGCCCGTGCTCGCCACGACCGCGACGGCGAACTCCCGCGTGGTCGCCGATGTCGAGGAGCAGCTGGGGGTCGTGGCGCAGGGCACTTCGGGAGAGCCGGGGACTCCGGGGCCGACGGATGGGACGACGGGCGTGCTCACTCTGCGCGGCCCCCTCACCCGCGACTCACTGCGCCTGGGCT
The DNA here is from genome assembly GCF_022346485.1 of Brachybacterium sp. ACRRE. Classification (NCBI taxonomy): domain Bacteria; kingdom Bacillati; phylum Actinomycetota; class Actinomycetes; order Micrococcales; family Dermabacteraceae; genus Brachybacterium; species Brachybacterium sp. ACRRE. Next base: position 18,141 of record NZ_JAKRMO010000001.1, read on the forward strand.
CCCTCACCCTGCCCGACGACCGCGCCCGCCTGGACTACCTGGCGCGCCACCTCGACGCCTTCGAGGGCTCCGGCATCATCTACACGCTCACGGTCTCCGCGGCCGAGGACCTCGCCGCCCTGCTGAACACCCCCGAGAGGCCCGTGCGCGCCTACACGGGGCGCACCGACGCCGAGGACCGGGCACAGCTCGAGGCGGACCTCAAGGACAACCGGATCAAGGCACTCGCCGCGACCAGCGCCCTGGGCATGGGCTTCGACAAGCCGGACCTCGGCTTCGTCATCCACCTGGGCGCCCCGAGCTCCCCCGTCGCCTACTACCAGCAGGTGGGACGCGCGGGCCGCGCCACGGACAGCGCGGACGTCCTGCTGCTCCCCGGCCGCGAGGACCGCGCGATCTGGGAATACTTCGCGACCGCCTCCATGCCCTCGCAGGACTCCGCCTCCCAGGTCCTCACCGCTCTCGCCCAGGCCGGCTCCCCGCTCAGCACCGCGGCGATCGAGGCGCGCGTCGACGTGCGCCGCGCCGCCCTCGAACTGCTCCTGAAGGTGCTCGCGGTCGACGGCGCCGTCGAGGCGGTCAAGGGCGGCTGGATCGCGACGGGCCAGCCCTGGGAGTACGACGCCGAGCGCTACGAGAACGTGGCACGCACCCGCCGCGAGGAGCAGCAGGCGATGCTCGCCTACGAGCGACTGGGCTCCGAGGGGACGGGCCCCGACGTCGTCGCCTCCGACCCCGCGAAGTGCCGCATGGTGTTCCTCGCCCGCCAGCTCGACGACACCACGGCGGTCCCCTGCGGCCGGTGCGACGTGTGCGCGGGGTCCTGGTACCCGTCGGCCGACGCCCCGGTGGGGGCGGCCGATGCCCAGGTCTCCGCCCTCCTGGACCGCGTCGGCGTGCCCGTCGAGCCGCGCAAGCAGTGGCCCCAGGGCCTCGACCAGCTGCACATGCGCGGGCTCCAGGGCGCCGCCCCCAAGGGGAAGATCGCGGAGGGTGACCGCTGCGAGGAGGGCCGCGTGATCGCCCGCATGTCCGACCTGGGCTGGGCGGTCCCGCTGCGCAGCCTCCTGCGCACCGACGAGGACGGCCGGCGCCTCGACTCCCCCGTCCCCCGGAACATCGGCTCGCGGATCATCGAGGTGCTCAAGGAGTGGGACTGGCAGCAGCGCCCCGTGGGCGTCGTCGCCATCCCCTCGACCACGCGCCCGGAGCTCGTGAGCTCGCTGGCCTCGGGCATCGCCTCCATCGGCAGACTGCAGGACCTCGGCCCCCTCGGTCTCGCCGCCGACGCCGCGCCCCTCAGCGGTGCCCGCAACAGCGCCTTCCGCGTCGCCGCCCTCTGGGACCGCTTCGTGATCACCCCCGAGCTGCAGCAGCAGATCGACGCACTGGCCGGTGCCCCGATCCTGCTCGTGGACGACGTGATCGACACGCGCTGGACGATGACGATCGCCGCTCGACTGCTGCGCCGTGCGGGCTCCGGGCCGGTGCTGCCGCTCGCGCTCGCACAGGAGGCGTGACGCCCGCCCCGCGTACGGCGAGTCCGGACCGCGTGTGACGCTCGCTCAGATCAGCCTGAGAAGGGCGGCGCTGACGCCGGCGACCAGAACGACCACCACGAGGGGCAGGCGCAGGAGAGCGGCCGTCCCGCCCAGCACGACACCCGCCACCCGCGCGGGGTCCGCGAGATCGCGCCCGTCGAACAGGGCCGACGTCGCGGAGATGGCCGCGAGCAGGATGATCACGCCGAGATCCATCTGACGCGCGAGTCCCTCCGTACCCTGCAGCACCTCGGAAGCGCGCAGGCCGGCGTAGCGGATGGCGTAGGTCGCGATCGCGAGCACCGCGGCCGCAGCGAGGATCGGAGTGCTCATCGCCGCCGCCTCCTCCACGCTCCGCGGAGCATCCCGGGCACGAGCACGGACAGCGCCACGAGCGGCGCGATGCCCGTCGCGACCACGGGCGTCACCGCCACGGCGGCCGCTGCGCCGCCCAATGCGAGACCGCCCGTCCGCAGGTCCCGGACCACCCCGATCAGCATCGCCAGCAGGATGGCGGGGAACACCGCATCCAGACCGAGCGACGAGGGGTCGGGGACGCTGCGGCCCAGCAGCACCCCGAGCGCCGCGCCGGCGGGCCACGCGACAGCGATCGCTACGCCCAGCACACGGAAGGCACGTCGACCCGTCCCTGCATCCGGTTGCGCGAGCCCGTACGCCGCCGTCTCGTCGTTGACGAGGTGGGCGTCCAGCAGCCGCGTCGCCCCGCGCGGCAGGAACCGCGCGACCGAGACCCCGTAGAGAGCATTGCGAAGATTCAGCAGCAGCGCCCCGACCACGGCGAGCACGGGCGACGCACCGCCCGCGATCGCCCCCACGAAGACCTGCTCGCTCGAGGCGCCCAGCACCGTGCACGCGAGCAGGAGCACGAACCACAGCGGCAGGTGCGCACCGTCGGCCAGAGCGCCGTACGAGACCCCGACGAGCAGCACCGAGCCGGCGATCGATGCGATCTCCCCGGCACGACGGGAGCGCGTCGGATCCGCGACCACCTCGGGGACTGTGGTGACAGCCGTCGTTCGATTCATCGGACTCATGTTCACTACACTGAACGCCCGTGTCGGGTTCGTCAAGATGGACGATGGGTCAGTATGGTGAACGCATGGTCGAGTCCCAGCTGCGGAACCGCATCGGTGCATCCGTGCGCCGCGAACGCACCCGGAGAACATGGAGCGCCGCCGAGCTGGCCCGCCGGGCCGGCATCTCGAAGGCAGGGCTCTCGCAGCTCGAGAGCGGCAGCGGGAACCCGAGCGTGGAGACCCTGTGGGCCATCGCCACGGCCCTCGAGGTCCCCTTCGCCGCACTCGTGGATCAGGGGGACAAGGGACCGACGGTGATCCGCGCCGGTGACGCACCGGAGGTCGTCGCCGGCTCCGCCCGCTACAGCGCCGCCCTGCTCTCGGCGTGCCCGCCCGGCGCCCGGCGCGACCTGTACGTGGTGCGCGCGGAGCCCGGGCAGCCGCGCCTGTCCGATCCGCACCAGGCGGGAACCATCGAGCACGTGGTGCTCATGTCCGGCAGCGCGCTGGCGGGTCCGGTCGACGACACCCAGGAGCTCGGCCCGGGCGACTACGTCGTCTACCGGGGCGACCTCCCGCACACCTTCGAGGCCCGGTCCGCGGGCACCAGTGCCCTTCTGATCTCCGAACTGTCCTGACGCCGAGGGGGAACCCGGACATGAACGATCATCAGCCCATGGACGACCACCGATCCGGCAGCGGCGAGGAGATCGAGGACGGCTCCATCGAGGTCAGTGCGCTCGCGATCAACGTGGCGGTCCCCGAAGCGCTGCAGTGGACGGACACCCGTCGCGGCCAGGAGTTCCGGCTCACGAGCATCACCGTGCGCCTGCTCCCCGACTCATCCCTCGCCGCCAAGGCCTACGGACGCCCCGTCGAGGGAGGTCGCGGGGGCTACGTGTCGTTCCCCGTGCCCGAGACACCGGAGATCCGCGCGCTGATCGAGGCCGGTGCCCGTGAGGCGGCTGTGCGATGGTCGGGTCAGAGGGGACTGGGCTGAGGTTTTCCTGCACATGGTGAAATGTGGGAATGACCCCGATCCCACGCCCCGCGCTCTCCGATGGCGTGATCCGATTGCGCGCCGAGAACGCACGCGATGCGGGTGCACACGCGGCCGCCTTCGCTGATCCGGAGTTCCTCCGATTCTCCGACTGGCACCCGCTGACCCATGACGCCATCGTGGACCGTATCCGTACCCAAGAAGTTCTGCGTGAAGAGGGGGTCGGCATCGCCTTCTCGGTCACGGATGCCGCGGAGAGCACCGCTCTGGGCGAGGTCACGGTGAACGGCATCGATCACACCACCTCCGTCGCCAGCATCGGCTACTGGCTCACACCCACCGCGCGAGGGCGGGGAACATCCACACGGGCGGTCCGTCTGGTCGCGAGGTGGGCGCTCGGTGACCTCGGTCTCGAGCGGCTGGAGATCACGTGCGGCCCGGACAATGACGCATCCCGGCGGGTGGCCGAACGTAGTGGCTTCCACTTCGAGGGCAGGCTCCGCTCGCACGTCCCGTTCAAGGGGCATCGCCGCGACAGTCTCCTGTTCAGCCTGACCCGGCCCGACCTCCCGGCCGACTGACCCCTAGCCCGGCAAGCACCTCCGCCACGTCACCTTGCAACACAGGATCCAGAGGCAGCAGAGGACGCGGGAGCACCGGACGCTGCACCAGCCCGAGCTGAGCGGCGATCTCCGCGACCACGCGAATGCTTCCGCCGCAGCGGGCGAAGAGATCCCAGAGTCCCTGCAGACGGTCCGAGAGTGCGGTCGCCAACGCGGCGTCGCCGGACTGAGCCGCCCGACCGATCGCGAGCACGTGCTCGGGCAGTGTTCCCGCGAGAGCGGAGAACCAGAGGTCGCAGCCCGCCAGCAGCCCGATGGCTCCCGCTCCGTCCCCGGACACGCCGATCCGAACGTTCGCGGGCACCGCCTCCCGGATCCGCTGCAGGTGCGCCCGCGCAGCAGCCGCATCCAGCGGAACCGGAGGGATCTTCACCGCAGCCACCCTGGGCAGCGAGGCCACGCGCGCATAGGTCTCGAGCGAGAGCTCGACGTGGGTGGTCGCCGGGTTGTCGTACACGACCAGCGGCACCGAGAGCTCGCGCACGGCGTCTTCGTACAGCGCGACGATCTCGTCATCGGTGAGGGGCTGATAGGCCACGGGCGCGAGCAGGACGCCACGAGCCCCGGCCTGCTGCGCATCCTGTGCGAGCGCCGCGACCTCGCTGCTCGCGCAGTGCCCCACACCCACGAGCACCGGGACGCCGTCGCTCTCCGCTGCGGCGATCCGCGCGACCTGACGTCGCTGCTCCCTGGTCAGGTACGTGTACGCGCCCGTGGAGCCGAGAACGCCGATCGACTCGACGCCCGCCCCGACGAGCCGGTGCACGAGGCCGGCCAACGCCGCCTCATCGACCCGACCGTCCCGCAGCGGTGTCAGGGGGAAGGCACTCACCCCGGTCAGCCAGTCGTCGCCCACGTCGTCCCCTCTCCAGGTCGCGCCAGTCGCCAGCGGCCCACATCCATCTGTCCCCACGCATCATCCCCCGCCGCGAGCACGCTGCCGTCCGCGCGCAGCGCCAGGGAGTGCTGCGGGCCGGCGGCGAGGGCGATGACGTCGTCCCATGTCTCGATCTCCGCCCGGCCCGGCGTTCCGTCCCCGGTGACCAGCACCTGACCGTCGGCCCGCAGTCCGAGGACGTGGTGACTGCCGGAGGAGATCGCGACGATGTCCGTCCACCCGCTGACGGCGTGCCGACCATCGCCCGTGTCGCCAGCGACGAGCACGTGGCCGGTCGAGGTCAGGCCCACGGTGTGCAGGTGGCCGGCGTCGACAGCGACGAGGTCGTGCCAGCCGCCCACGGCGCACTGGCCCCTGACATCGTTGCCCGTCGCCCGCGCGGTGCCGTCGACCCTGACGCCCACCGTGTGCCAGTCCCCGCAGGCGGCATCGACGATGCCGCGCCATGCGCCCACGTCGCACGCGCCCTCGTCCCGGCGTCCGACGGCGAGCACCGTGCCGTCCTCCCGCACGCCCACGGTCCTGCGCCAGCCCGCGGCGATCGCCGAGACGGCGCCCCAGTCCGAGACCTCGCACTGGCCATGGGCGTTCCATCCGACCGCCGCGACGGTGCCGTCCGACCGGAGCGCGACGGAGTGCGCGCGGCCGGTGTTCGCGGCGACGTGGACGCTCCCCACCGCGACCGAGACGATGCCCGTCCAGTCCTGCACGCGCTCGGCGCCCGACGGGTCCCGACCGGCGGTGACCACGGTCCCGTCGGCCCGGAGCCCGAGGGAGTGCCGGGGCCCCGCGGCCAGGACGCGGCGCGCCGCGCGCGGGGGCGCGGTCACGGGGTCACCCCTTCTGGTCTGCTGCGGAGGCGTCGGAGGAGTCCTCGGCGTCCGCGCCGTCGGACCCTTCCTCGTCGGACGAGCCGTCGTCCGCCGGACCGTTCTCCAGCAGGTCCTTGAACCCCGCCTCGTCGAGGATGGTGAGGCCGAGGTCGCGGGCCTTGTCCTCCTTGGATCCGGCGTTCTCGCCCACCACCACGAAGTCCGTCTTCTTGGAGACCGAACCGGAGGCCTTGCCGCCGCGGGAGATGATCGCCTCCTTGGCGCCGTCGCGCGTGAAGTCCTCGAGGCCGCCGGTGACCACGACCGTGAGCCCCTCGAGGGTCTTCACGAAGCCCTCCTCGACGTCGTCGGCCATGCGCACACCGGAGGCCGCCCACGCCTCGACGAGCTCGCGGTGCCAGTCCACGTCGAACCACTCGTGGACGCTCTCGGCGATGATGCCGCCCACGCCGTCGGTCTCGGTGAGCTGCGCCAGGTCGGCCTCGCGGATCGCGTCCATGGACCCGTAGGCGGTCGCCAGGGAGCGCGCGGCCGTCGGCCCCACGTGTCGGACGGAGAGGGCGACGAGCACCCGCCACAGCGGCTGGGACCTGGCCTTCTCGAGCTCGTCGGCCAGCAGCTCCGTGTTCTTCAGGACGGTCGAGGGCTTCTGCTGCTTCCACGCGTTCTCGCGCTTGTAGTGGCGGAACGTGGGCCGCGACCAGAACGTCGGCTGCACGCGCCAGTCCCCCGTCACCTCCCCGTCGCGCCGCTCGGGCTGCCACACGAACACCTCGCGCAGGTCCTCGGCGGTGAGGTCGAAGAGGTTCGTCCCCGTCGTCACCACGGGCGTCTGCAGCGCCGGCAGCAGAGGGTCGTCCTCGCGTGTGATCCGCAGCAGCGGCACGCCGTCGGCCCCCTGCACCTCCTGCCCGTTCTTGAGCACGACGAAGTTCTCGAGCTCGGCGTCCTCGGCCGAGCGGATCGGCAGGTAGACCACGTGGCCGCCGCGCAGGGCGGCGAGCGCCTCGGCCCGCCGCTTGTCCGGGTCCGTGAGCGCGATCGCGCTCTCCTCCCCGAGGGACTCGATGTCGAAGGCGCCGCGCGACGCGGCGTGCTCGATGCGGCCCGTGACCTGGCTGGGGCACGACTTCGTGTTCGGGCAGCGCCAGTCCTTGTCGCCCTCCTTCATCGGGCCGATGGGCGTGCCGCAGGCGGGACACTCCTTCGGCATCTCGAATGCGCGCTCGCTGCCGTCGCGCAGCGCCTCGACCGGCCCCAGGATCTCGGGGATCACGTCTCCGGCCTTGCGCAGCACCACGGTGTCGCCGATGAGCACGCCCTTGCGCTCGACCTCGAACTGGTTGTGCAGCGTCGCCATCTGCACGGTCGACCCGGCGACCTTCACCGGCTCCATGACGCCGAAGGGCGTCACGCGCCCGGTCCGCCCCACGTTGACCTGGATGTCCAGGAGCTTCGTGGTGACCTCCTCCGGCGGGTACTTGAAGGCGATGGCCCATCGCGGCGCGCGCGAGGTCGACCCCAGCCTGCGCTGCTGCGCGAAGGAGTCGATCTTCAGCACGATCCCGTCGATCTCATGCTCGACGTCGTGGCGGTGCTCGCCGTGGTGCTCGATGAACTCGTGGACGTCGGCGAGCGCGTCCAGCACCCGCCAGTGCGGGGAGGTCGGCAGGCCCCACGCCTTCAGCTGCTCGTACACCTCGGACTGCGAGGCGAGGGTGACGCCCTCGTGCACGCCGATCCCGTGCACGTAGACGGCGAGATCGCGCGAGGCCGTCACGCTCGGGTCCTTCTGGCGCAGCGAGCCCGCCGCCGTGTTCCTCGGGTTCGCGAACTCCGGCAGCCCCGCCTCGCGCCGCTGCTCGTTGAGCTCCTCGAACGCGGCCGTCGGGTAGAAGACCTCTCCCCTGACCTCGAGCACCGCGGGCGGATCGTCGGTGTCCAGACGATCGGGCACGTTGTCGATCGTGCGGACGTTCGCCGTGACGTCCTCCCCGACGCGGCCGTCGCCGCGGGTGACGCCGCGGGTCAGCACACCGTCCTCGTAGATCAGGTCGATCGCGAGCCCGTCGATCTTCAGCTCGCTCAGGTACTGGACGTCGGCGCCCGATCCCAGACCCTCGCCGGCGCGGACCGCCCAGGCGTCGACCTCCTCGAGGCTGAACGCGTTGTCCAGGCTCAGCATCCGCTCGAGGTGCTCGACGGGCGCGAAGCCCGCCGCGACGTCGCCGTGCACGGTCTGCGTGGGCGAGTCCGCCTTCGCGAGCTGCGGGTTCTTCGCCTCGAGCTCCTTGAGCTCCCGCTCGAGCTCGTCGTACTGCGCATCGGCCATCGTGGGCGCGTCGTGGACGTAGTAGTCCTCGATCGCCTGCTCGATCTGCGCTGTCAGCTCCGCGATGCGCTCCTGCGCGGCGCGGGGATCCTCGACGCGCTCGGTCGAGTCCTCCGGGGTCGAGGTCGGATCTGCGGGGGTGTCGTGTCCACTCACCCGTCCATTCTCCCCCATGGGTCCGACGGTCCGAAGTCCGGAGCCGACTCATCGACATCTCGGGAAAGGGCGTGGCGCGTCGGGGCACGGGCTCCTATGGTGCGGCCATGGACGACCTGGTGAGGCTCCGCGAAGCCACGGCCGAGGATCTCGACTCGCTCGAGGCGATCGAGGCGGAGGGCGATGCGCTCTTCGCCGACGTCTTCGGGCCCGCGCCCTTCGGGCCGGACTCCACGCAGAGCGGCGCGTCACGGGCGGCGGAGCCGGGGATCGTGCTGGTCGCGGTGGTCGACGACGGTACGGCACGGGCCGACGGAACGCGACACGGCGAGGCGTCGACCGAGAGTGTTGTCGGCTTCGCGCACGTGCGCGAAGTCGAGAAGCGCCCTTCGGACGAGGACCCGCCGGAGGCGCATCTCGAGCAGCTGGCCGTGCTCCCCGCTCATGGACGGCGAGGCATAGGCCGCTCCCTCGTCGAGGCCGCGTGCGCGTGGGCCGCTGCGCGCGGGCATGCTCGCATCTCGCTGCGCACGTATGCCGAGGTGCCCTGGAACGCACCCTTCTATGTGCGCTGCGGGTTCAGAGTGAGCGAGGACGACGCGCCAGGCGGTGCGCTCGACACCGCGTTGCAGAGGGGTCTCGTCGCGGCCGAGCGCGAGGCGGGGCTCGTGCGGCTCGGCCGACGAGTGCTCATGCTCCGGGATCTGCGCGCCGTGCGGCGCGATCCGCCCTCGCCTTCTTCCTGATCCCGTACCCGCCGACGCCGATGACGCCCGCGGTCAGCGCCAGCACGCTCCAGGGCAGCCAGCGACCCGAGGCCGAATCCTTCTCGGTGCTCCGGTAGAAGCCCGAGCCGGAGCGGTAGACGGTGATCTCCTCGCCGACCTGGGCCTTCTTCGCCGGCCCCTTCGCCGGGATGGTCTGCTCCCGGCCGTCCGGATCGAGGAACGAGACCTGCGGGTCGTGTCCGAACCGTCCTCCGTTCCCGGGATGGACCGCGGTGACCTCCACGTGCAACGTGGCCGTCGGCGTCGCGCGATCGGTCGACTGCTGCTGCATCGCGAGCACGGCGACAAGCACGAGGAATCCCCCGGCGACGCACAGGGTGAGGATCGAGAGGGCGGTGCGCACGAGCTCGAAGCCTAGCGGGCCGCTCGGTGCCGGCCGCGCCGAGAATCCCGCCGCCGGGGGCTCGAGCTCTCCTCCTCGGCGGCTGCGGCCCTGAGATGCGGCGCGCTGCGGCGCCGCCGGCGCGCGCGGGACGCTCCGATGCTCCCGCGCACCTGGGTCGCGCCCGCCACCGCCACCACCGCTGCCAACGCGAACATCGGCACGGAGATCCAGCGGATGAACCACGACTGCGTCGACTTCCACTCGTAGTCGCCGGAGCCGTAGCGGTAGACGGTGATCCGCTCCCCGACGGTCGACGTCCTCCCCTCGACGGCGCCGCTCTCGCCGTCATCCGTGCGGAAGCGCGCGATGGGGATCGATCCGCCCCCGCGGCCGGGGGCAGGACGCGAGGTCGTGCCCGTGACGGTTCCATGGACCTCGACGACGGGGACGGCATCGTCCTCGGCCTGTTCGGACAGGGCCATGAGGCCGATCAGGCCGAACATCGCCACGCACACCGTGAAGGTGACGATGAGGAAGGCGGTGCGCACGGATCGGAGCGTAGCGGATGCGGCGCCGGCGCACATGGCCCGCTCGGCGGCGGGACCGACGACGTCAGCGACTCCGGTGCCGCCTCGACCTCCGCATGCTCCTGCGGACCTGATCGGCACCGATGACGACCATGGACAGCGACAGCACGCCCGCACCGACCGCGAACCACAGGGGCTCCGCGCCGGGGCGGGCCTTCCATCCGTACTCCCCGGACCCGTACCGATAGACGGTGATGTGCTCGCCGACATCGGCTGAACCGCTGATGGTGCCCTCGACGCCCTCATCCGTTCGGAACTGTGCGGACGCGGCACTCCCCCTGCCGCCGCGGCTCGACGCCGTCACCGTGGCATGGACCTCGACGGGATCGGCCCTGCCGTTCTCATCGTTCGTCGTGAACGCCACGATGGCTCCCATCCCGAACGCCAGAGCGGCGACTGCGAAGAGGACGGCGAGGAGAGCGGTGCGCACGGTTCCGAAGCGTAACCGGACACCGCCCGAGGGCCTCGTCCATCTGCATCACCGCGGCCCGACATTCCCGCGCCCCCACCACCCCGTCGCCGCAGAGTTCTCCACAGTGTCTGATTCGTACTGGTTTTCGATGCGATGTCCGACTAGACTCGAGCCATCGAACGACCGTTCGATCGTGGGTCCCGAGAGAGGGTGGCCACAGCACTCATGACCACGAGGGGGTGAGCATGATGACCATGACACACCCTGGCACTCACCAGGGGATTCTAGGCGGCGCCGATTTCTTCGGGTCCGAGTCCCGGGGCGACGCCGTCGTGCTCGAGCCGCTCCTCTCGGCACGGACCAGGACCCCGGTGAACCGGGAGAACGCCTCCCGCCACGTCCAGGTCAGCCCCACCCTCGAGGTCGACGAACTGGTGCACACGACGTGGGACCAGGGCGTCCACGAAGCTCGCGAGCTGGCGCGCTCCCTGCTCCTCCTCGCACCGGCATGGGAGGGCCGCCATCTCCCGGATGCGGATCGCGACAGGGTCCGCGTCGCCGACCTCGCGGTCGCGACCGCTCTGCGCTGCACCATCGATGCGGCGCAGCGCCGCATCCGCGATGCCCACCGCGCCGTCGATCTCCTCCCCCACGTGCTTGCCCTCCTCGAGACGGGCGCCTTCCCGGCGTCCTGGTTCAGCGAACTCCTCTCCCGCACCAGCGGCCTCACGGACGACGAGATGGCGGTCGTCGACCTCACCGTGCGCTTCTGGGACGCCGGCATCGCGCCCGAGCAGTTCACGCGCAGCCTGAGCTCGGTGATCGCCCGGCTGCTCTCCCGGCGCGAGCTGCCACCGCATCTCGCGCCCGAGAACCGACGGCGCGTCGAACTCCTCCCGGACGACACCCCGGGGATCGCCCGCATCGAAGTCCAGGGACCGGCGCACGAAGTCGTCTCCTTCGCTCGCCGCCTGGACGCGAGCGCCCGCGCGGTCCAGCAGGCACAGCGCCACGCCCTCGAGGACGGTTCTCCGATCCCATGGGATCCCGAGGGCGAGGTCCTCTCCACCGGCATGCCCCTCTCCCTCGGTCACATCCGCTATCTCCTCACCACCCTCACCACACCCGACACCCAAGGTGTGCACGTGCCTGCGGAGCGCTTCCGGCTCGGCGTGCTGGTGCCGATGATGACGATGCTCGGCCAGGACAACGCCCCCGGCATCCTCGACGGGCGCATCCCCATCCCGGCGGACATGGCCCGTGACATCGCCGCCGCCCAGGAGGACTGGGTGCGGATCCTCACCGATCCCAGCAGCGGCGAGTTCCTTCCGCTGCCCGCAGACCGCTACCGCCCCACGCAGGCCATGCTCGAGCACCTGTGCGATCGCATGACCACGTGCGGCCTGCCCGGATGCACGCGCCCGGCGACCACGGCCACCGAGGCCGACCACATCGTCGAGTACGACCACGAGGACCCCGCGAGCGGCGGCGCGACCTCGGTCGACAACCTGCACATGCTGTGCTGGCAGCACCACGCGATGAAGACCGAGGGACTCATCGACCCCGTGCGCATCGGGCCCGAGGACTCCCCCAGCGGCCGACGAGGCACGCTCTGGGACGTGGCGGACAGGTTCCGCGTCTTCCTCGAGGACAACGCGGACATGGCCACGGCCGAGACCGTCGCCGATCTCGAAGAGGCCTGGGATCAGCTGTGCGACGCCCGCGCCAAGCATCGGCGGGCGCGTGACGGGCTCCCGTCGCTCACCGATCACCCGCCAGGTGCTGACCCGCCCACCGGGTTCGGCTCTCTGCCGCCGGCGGACCCACCGCCCGCGGAACCACGGGCCCCCTCGCCGCCTCCACCGTTCTGATCCGACGGCACCCGAGGCACAGCCCCTCATCCGACCGGCTGCGCCCCATCACCCGGTCACCGCACCACCGGCATCTCACCGACCGCACCCGGTCGCGCTGCACCCGCTGATTCGTCGGCGAAGGCATGCGCGCCGGGTACGAGTCGTGCCCGAGGCACGTGTGTCCTCGGCCTGCACCTCACACGCTCGGTGCACGAATCGCACGCACGTCTTATGCCGTCCACGCTCGACGCGCGTCACTCGCGCTCAGCCCCGTCGGCGATCAGTGCCTGGAGCGCGCCCTCGAGCCGCCCCGGCCTCACGCCCGACCACACGGCTCGCAGCGAGCGCTCCAACGCGACGCCCCGCACCGGCACCTCTACGAGACGCCCCTCGCGCAGATCCCCCGCGACCACCAGCCGGCTCAGCAGGGCGCAGCCCGCGCCGCCCGCCACGGCGGTGCGCACCGCGGCGTTCGAGTGCAGCTCGAGCGCGGGCGCCGCGACCTCTCGCGGCGCGAGCGCCCGGGTGAGCACGTCTCGCGTCCCCGAACCCTCCTCGCGCACCACCAGCGGTGTGCGCGCGAGCAGGTCCGCGTCGATCCCGTGCTCGAGCACGTCCCGATCCAGCGCCCACGGATGCCTCGGAGCGACCACGGCGACCAGCCGGTCCCGCGCGACCTCGAGCGTGGTGAGCTCGTGCGGCACCTCGAGGCCCTCCACGAACCCGAGATCCCCGCGGCCGCGCCGGAGCGCGGCGATCACCCCGGCCGTGTTCTCGACCTCGAAGGAGACCGGCACACCCGGCTGGTCCGCGGCGAGGGCGGCGAGGAACGTGGGCATCAGGTGCTCGGCGATCGTCTGCGAGGCGAGGATGCGGATCCGTCCGGCGCCCGCGGCCGAGCGCACCTGCTCGACCATCCCGTCGGCCGCGTCGAGCACGCGGCGGGCGTGCTCCACCGCGACCCGGCCTGCGGCCGTCGGCTCGGAGCCCCGCGCGCCCCGATCCACGAGGCGAGCGCCCAGGCGTCGCTCGAGACGGGAGAGCTGTCGCGAGGCGTTGGGCTGGGCGAGGCCCAGGGCCGAGGCCGCGGCGGAGACGCTGCCCAGGTCGACCACGGCGACCAGCAGTTCGAGGGAGGCCAGGTCGGGCCTCGACGCATCATGCAACGGCATATCCCCGATGATATGCGCCCGATCAGATCGGCCACTACCGGGGATCGCCCTCAGCCGTGAGGCTGGATCCCATGCCCGAACCCCGCCCAGATGTTTCCCCGCGCACCTCGACCGCGACGGCGACGACGCCCGCGCCGTCGACCGGCCCGACGACACCGTCCGACCCCACCCCGGGTTCCCCGCTCCTCCGCATCCTGCCCGGGCTGCTGCTGTCGTTCGCCGTCGCCGGTCTCGCCTACGGCCTGGGCATGCTCGTCCCCGTGGCGTCCCCGGCGCTCGCGGCGATCCTCGTCGGCGCGCTCGCGGCGAACCTGGGACTGCTGCCGCCGGCGCTGAAGCCAGGACTGGACCTGGCCGCGAAGCCCGTGCTGAGGATCGGGATCGTACTGCTCGGCCTGCAGCTCGCGATCGGCGACGTGATCGCCCTCGGACCGCTGACCATCGTGGTGATCGTGGCGATCGTCGGCATCGGGATGGCGAGCGGCCTGCTCATCGGCCGGGCTCTGCACCTCCCGCCCACGCAGGCGCTGCTCATCGCCTGCGGGTTCTCGATCTGCGGCGCCGCCGCCGTGGCGGCGGCCGGCGGGGCGATCACGCCGCGGCGTCGCGAGGGCGAGAACGCCGAGGAGGCGACCGAGCGCCTGGAGACGCAGATCGCCACGGCCGTCGCACTCGTCGTCGTGTTCGGGACGCTGATGATCCCGCTGCTGCCGCTCGCGGCCCGCGCCCTGGGCCTGGGCACGGACGCATCCGGGACCTGGGCCGGGGCGTCGATCCACGAGGTCGCGCAGGTCGTCGCCGCCGGCAGCATCCTGGGCGGCGGGGCGCTCGGCATCGCCGTGCTGGTGAAGCTGGGCCGGGTGCTGATGCTCGCTCCGGTGATCGCGATCCTCACCGCCGTGGAGCGTCGACAGGCGGAGACCGACCGGACGTCTGCCGACTCCCCCGCCGGCGCCTCTTCGCCCGCCGCCAAGCGCCCGCCTCTGGTCCCCTTCTTCGTGCTCGCCTTCATCGTCGCGGTGTGCATCCGTTCGACCGGTCTGCTGCCCGAGGCGGTTGTCGACATCTCGAAGCCCGTGCAGGCGCTGTGCCTGGCAGCGGCGATGTTCGCGCTCGGCACCGGGGTGCGTGTGCGGCTGCTCAAGCAGGTCGGGGGACGACCCGTGGTGCAGGCCGCGCTGGTCACGCTCGTGGTCGCGGCCGTCGGCCTCGGCGGGGCGCTCCTGGCCGCCTGATCCGCCTGCCCCGGACGGTCCGGCCCTCCCGCTCGGTCGTCCTGCTTGGCGATCCCGCCCAGCCATCCCGCATACCCTGACTCCATGGAGGATCCGACTCGCCGCGAGGGCACGCGCCCGTGAACCCGCTGCTGCGGGCGGTGCTGCGTCTGTTCGCCGCGCCGCGCATCGACATGCGCCAGGACTATGCGAAGGTGCGCCGGCTGCAGCGACAGCTGGCCGCGCGGCCGATCCCCCGGTTCCGGTCGCTGGATCGGCAGATCATGTCCGCCGACGGAGAGCACCAGATCCCCGTGCGCGTGTTCTCGCCCAAGGAGCGTCGGCGCGAGGACGTGCTGCTGTTCTTCCACGGCGGCGGCTGGGTCACGGGCGACATCGAGAGCTACACCCCGGCGTGCGCGACGATGGCGGACCTCACCGGCTGCGTCGTCGCGTCGGTCGACTACCGCCTCGCGCCGGAGCATCCCTTCCCGGCGGGGCTCGAGGACTGTGCGCGCGTCGCGCGGCTGCTGCTCGAGGATCCGCAGCGCGCGGGCATCAGCGACCCGCGACGCATCGTGCTGGTGGGCGATTCGGCGGGCGGGAACCTCGCCGCCGTGCTCTCGCTGATGCTGAGGGACGAGGGAGGGCCCGTGCCCTCGCGCCAGATCCTGCTGTACCCGGTGACGCACTGGGACCACGACCCCGAGACATCGCCGTTCGCCTCGGTGCGTCGGCACGGCAGCGAGTACCGTCTCACCGACACCGAGGTCCAGGACTACATGGAGCTCTACGTCCCGGATCGGGAGCGTCGGCAGGACCCGCTGGTCGCGCCGCTGATGGCGACGGATCTGAGCGCCCAGCCCGAGACGCTGCTGATCACGGCCGAGCTGGATCTGCTGTGCGACGAGGGCGAGGCCTTCGGCGCCGCTCTCGCGGAGGCGGGGAGCCACGCGGAGGTGCACAGGGTCGACGGCGCCCTGCACGGCTTCATCACCCTGCCCCGCTTCGCACGCCCGCTGCGCGAGGCTTACCAGCACATCGACGCGTTCCTCGAGCGGACCTCTCCCACATGAGCCGCCGGACCTGGGTGCGGCTCGACAACGCCTCCAACATCTTCCTCGCTGCGCGCACCGAGTCGGACACCAAGGTGTTCCGGCTGAGCGCCGAGATGGATGCCGAGGTGGATCCGGGCGTGCTCCAGGAGGCCCTCGACGCGGTCTTCGCGCGCTATCCCCTCTACCGCGCGGTGCTGCGCCGCGGCGTGTTCTGGTACTACCTGCAGGACAGCGACCTGCGCCCCGTGGTCGAGCCCGAGCGCCGCCCCAGCTGCGCGCCGATCTACCAGGACGGCAGGCGCACCCTGCTGTTCCGGGTGATCCACCATCGCCGGCGGATCTCCCTGGAGGTCTTCCACGCGCTCTCCGACGGGACCGGGGCGATGTGGTTCCTCACCGACCTGCTCGTCGAGTACGCGCGGCGGCGCTACCCCGCGGATGCGGCGGGCGCGCCAGGGACGACGGGCGCGCCGGGGACGACGGGCGACGCGGAGCAGCCGCGCGCGCCGGCTACGGCCGCGGCGGGCGATTCCCCGTCTTCCCATGCGCTGGAGACGGACAGCTTCGCCCACTACTTCCGACGCCGTCCCCGCCGGGCCTGCCCGACGCACCCGCATCCACCGCGTCCGCGGCACCCGCACGCCGGACGACCGCACCCGCGCCGTCGAGCTGACGATGCCGACCGCCCAGCTGCTCGCCCTCGCGAAGGCCGCCGGAGCGAGCCCGACCATGTATCTCACGGCGCTGTTCATGGACGCGGTGCGCGAGTCCTCGGGCGGCCTGGGCAGGTCCCGCACGCTGAGCGCCTCGGTGCCAGTGAACCTGCGGCAGTTCTTCCCTTCCACGAGCGCCCGCAACTTCTTCGCGACCATCCGCGTCGAGCACACCTTCTCCCCCGACGACAGCGACGGCAGCGACGGCAGTGATGGCTCAGTAGGCTCAGACGACCCAGACGCCACCGACTCCCCCGAGGCGGTCGCCCGCGCCCTGGAGGCCGAGTTCCGCCCGCAGGCGTCGGCCGCGGCGCTCGCGCCGAAGGTCGCGCGGTTCATCCGCGTGGAGCGCTCCCCGCTGCTGCGGATCGTGCCGCGTCCCCTCAAGGACCTCATCCTGGGCTGGCTGAACGCCGCCTCGAACCGGCACCTGAGCCTCGCGGTCTCGAACCTGGGGCGGCTGCGCCTGCCGGAGCCGGCGGCCTCGCACGTGGGCCGGGTGCTCTTCCAGGTCTCGGCCGCGCGCCCGCAGTTCTGCGCGATCTCCCACGGCGAGCACATGACCGTCACCTTCACCTCGCCGTTCACGCAGACCGGGCACGTGCGCGCCTTCGCCCGCTCGCTCAGCGCGCGCGGGATCGACGTGTCCGTGACGGCCGCCCGGGTCACCGAGGCCGAGCTCGCGGAGGTCGCGCCATGAGGCGGTGCACCGAGTGCGCGGTGCGGATCGAGGGCGACTGGCCGCGCTGCCCGCTGTGCGGATCGCACCTGGTGGGCCATCCCTCCCCCGATCCGCTGCCGAGCGTGCCCCTGCGCTTCTCGCGCCGTCGCCTGCTGCGGATCCTCACGGTGATCTCGCTCGTGCTGGTCGCGATCTCGTTCGTCGTCCAGCTGTGGCTGGGGCATCGGCCGGCCGAGTTCGGGGCGGTCCGCTCGGTGTGGCTCGGTGTGTGCACCATGTGGCTGGTCGCGCTGATGGCCCTGCGCGGCCGACGCGACCTCGCCCGGTCCACCCTGACGCTGCTGGTCCTGGCAGCGCTCGTGTGCACGTACTGGGACTATCTGACCGGCTGGCACCGCTGGTCGCTGACCTTCGCGGTGCCGATCATGTGCGGATGCGCGATCATCGCGCTGGTGATCCTCGAGCACGTCATGCGCCTCGAGGTCGGCGAGCACGCCCTCTACAGCGCGCTCACCGTGCTGCTGGGGATCGTGCCGATCCTCTTCCTGCTGCTGGGCTGGGTGACCACGCCCGTGCCGTCGGCGATCTGCGTGGTGCTCGCGCTGCTCTCGCTCGCGCTGCTGCAGCTCGAGCGCGCGGCGGACGTCCGCGACGAGCTCGCGAAGAAGCTCCACGTCTGAGCGGTTCCTCGGGACGGCGATAACCCCTTCAGCCCGCGCACAGAGCCCCGTACGCAGAGCCCGGTGCGCTCAGACCGCGATGCGCTCGGCCCAGGCCGGCGCCGCGCGCAGCAGGGTCTTCACGTCGGTCTCGTCCAGGAGGGACGCGCGGGAGGGCTCGGCCGACGGGTCTGTGCCGCCGCCGGGCAGGGCGGGGCCGACGGTCCGATCCGGCCGATGGGCGAGCCACGTGAAGCCGGCGAGGTCGCGCGGACCGAAGCCGAGCTCCCGCCAGCTGCGGGTGACGGACCCGAGCTGCGCCTCGAGGCGCTGCGGGCCGGCGGGATCCACGACGAGCTCGATGCCGACTCCGGCCTCGCGCAGCTCGGCGAGCAGCTCCCAGGAGGAGAAGCCCGCCGGGGAGAGCGCGAGCCGGGTGGCGCCGGCGGTGCGGGCGGCGCGCAGCAGTGCCGTGTCGCTGCTGGGCGCGAGGGTCACGTCCTGGGCATCGAGCCCGGCTCCGGACCGGAGGTCCTCGAGCAGGGTGCGCCAGACCTCGCCGATGTCGGGAACGGGCAGCGCCGGGTAGCGGCGGTACTCCGAGGGCGTGGGGATCGCGCCGTATGCCAGCGCGAGGGCGGCGCCGTCGCGGATCAGCAGGCGCGGCCGGGCGCCAGGCACGTGGCTGCGCACCGCGTCGAGGTGCTCGGCGATGCCCTCGGCGAGCAGGTGCGGGAGGTCGCGCTGGGCGCCGCGGTCGGCGAGGGTGCGCTCGCCCGAGCCGAGGAAGGTCGCGGCGGCGAGGGTGAGCGGGCCCAGCGTGGTGACGACGAGGTCGCCCTCGTACCCGTGCAGGGCGATGCGGGCGGCCTCGAGGAGGCGCTCGCGCAGCTCCTGGGCGCGACGCCAGGTGCGCGAGCTGCCCGGCCCGATCCGCCATCCGTAGCTCGCGAGGTCGCCCGTGGTGCCGGCGAGCAGGGTGAGCGATTGCGGGAGCAGCTGGTCGGCGCCCTCGGTGCCGAGCGCCGCGGGCAGGAACAGGCGCGTGGCGATCTGCTCCTCGAGGTCGTCGCCGAGCAGGCCCCGCAGACGGGTGAGGGCGAGCAGGCGGTCCGCATCGCCATCCGCGAGATCGGAGGCGCCGCCGGACGTGCGCGCGTCCCGGCTGCCGGTCGCCCCGGTCAGCACCTGCCCGGTCAGCATCTGCCCGGTCGTCTCCTGGCCGGTCGGCACCTGCCACGTCCCGTCGCCCGTGATCGTCACGAGCGGATCGGCGCCCGTGGTGCCGTCGCCCGCCGCGCGCTGTTCCGTCATGCGGCCCTCACTCATGCAGCCCTCCGTCATGCGGCGCGGCGCTCGAGGGTCGCCGAGGCGATCACGCGGTCCCCGTCGTACAGCACGAGGGTCTGCCCGGGGGCGACGCCGCGCACCGGGGAGCTGAGGCGCACGCTGAGCATGTCGTCGGCCCGCTCGATGATGCCGGGCAGGGCCTCGCCGTGGGCGCGGATCTGGGCGCTCACCTCGCGGCCGGGGGCGAGCGGCTCGAAGGGGATCGGCGCGGAGGCCTCGAGCAGGGTGGTCGAGAGCAGCTCGGCCGCGCCGACCACGACCTGCCGGGTCTCGGGCTTCACGTCGAGGACGTAGCGCGGGGCACCGTCGGCCGCGGGGCGGTCCAGGCCCAGTCCCTTGCGCTGGCCCACGGTGAACCCGAAGGTGCCGCGGTGGGTGCCCAGCACGGTGCCGTCGGCGTCGACCACCTCGCCCGGGGCCTCGCCGAGGCTGCGCTCGAGGAAGCCGCGGGTGTCGCCGTCGGCGATGAAGCAGATGTCGTAGCTGTCGGGCTTCGTGGACACGCCCAGTCGGCGCGCACGGGCCTCGGCGCGCACGGCCTCCTTGTCCTCGAACGCTCCGAGGGGGAACACGGCGCGGGAGACGGCCTCGGGGCCCATGACGGCGAGCACGTAGGACTGGTCCTTGGGGAGGTTGCGGGCGCGGTGCAGCGAGGGGGCGCCGTCCGGGCCGTCCGCGCGCACGTCCGCGTAGTGGCCGGTGCACACGGCGTCGAAGCCGAGGGCGCGGGCGCGCTCCATGAGGGTCGCGAACTTGATGTGCTCGTTGCAGCGCACGCACGGGTTCGGGGTGCGGCCGGCCGCGTACTCGGCCAGGAAGTCCGAGACGACCAGGTCGTGGAAGTCGTCGGAGAGGTCCCAGACGTAGAAGGGGATGCCGATGCGCTCGGCGGCGCGGCGGGCGTCGGCCGCGTCCTCGACGGTGCAGCATCCGCGCGATCCGGTGCGGGTCTCGGCCCGGTTCTTGGACAGCGCCATGTGGACGCCGACCACGTCGTGGCCCGCCTCGTGGGCGCGCGCGGCCGCGACGGCGGAATCGACGCCGCCGCTCATCGCTGCCAGCACCTTCATGGGGACCTCGCCTCCTGCTCGGATGCCGCGCGGATCCGGGACGCGCGGCCGCACCAGTCTACGAAGCGCCGGATGCGGACAGGGAATCGCTCGACGAGCGCTTGCTCACCGCACGAGCGCGCCGACGGCCCGCGCCCGCTCGATGGCCTCGGGCAGGGCGGCGAGCACGCGGTCCACGTCGTCCTCGCGGCTCGACCAGCCCAGCGAGAGCCGCAGGGCGCCGCGTGCGAGATCGGGCTCGACGCCCATCGCGGTCAGCACATGGCTGGCCTGGGTCACACCCGCTGAGCACGCGGAGCCCGCCGAGGCGTCGATCCCCTGCTGGTCGAGCATGAGCAGCAGGGCGTCCTGGTCGCATCCGGGCAGCAGCACGTGCACCACGTGCGGGCTGCGCGGGGCGGCCTCGGCGGTGAGCACGGCGTCCGGAGCGATCTCCCGGATGCCCGTGCGCAGGCGCTGCGCCATCTCCCCCAGTCGCGCCGACTCCGCCTCCCGGTCCGCGAGGGTGCGTGCGAGCGCGGCGGCGAGCGATGCGGTGTGCGGGGCGTCGAGCGTGCCCGGGCGCACGCCGCGCTGCTGCCCGCCGCCGGTGAGGCCCGCGACGAAGGGGATGTCGGGGCGCACCACCAGCAGGCCCACGCCCACGGGGGCGCCGATCTTGTGGCCGGTCAGGCTCAGCATGTCCACCGTGCGCACGGGCAGCTCGACATGACTCGTGGCCTGCACGGCGTCGGTGTGGACGAGGGCGCCGGCGGCGTGGGCGATCCCGGTGACCGCCGCGAGGTCCTGGACCACGCCGGTCTCGTTGTTCACGAGGGCGACGCTCACCACGCTCACGTCGCCCGGGGCGAGGGCTTCCCGCAGCGCCTCGAGGTCCAGCAGGCCGTCGCGGTCCACGGGGATCTCGCGGGCCTCGATGCCGGGGGCCAGGGAGCGGGCGGTCTCGAGCACCGCGGGATGGTCGGTCGCGCAGACCGCGACGGCCCGGCGGGACGGATCGGCCGCCTGGGCGGCGAGGGCCGCGCCGCGCACGGCGAGGTTGTCGGCCTCGGTCCCGCCGGAGGTCAGGGTCAGCCAGGACACCGGGACGTCGAGCGAGGTCGCGAGGGAGTCGAGGGCGTCGTCGAGGACGCCGCGGGCGTGGCGGCCGGAGCCGTGGCGGGAGGTCGGGTTCCCCGGCAGGGCGGAGGCGTCCAGGAAGGCGTCGCGGGCCTCGGGCCGGAGGGGCGCCGTGGCCGCGTGGTCGATGTAGACGCGCGGCGGCGTGCCGTGCTCACCAGGGCTGGCTGGGGTCACTGCTCGCTCCGTCGTCCGAATCCTCGCCGTCGCCCGAGTTCGCGTCTCCGTTGCGCTTCTCGAGGTCCTCGGCCTTCTTCTGGTCCTCCGCGTCGCCCTGCGTGGGG
This sequence comes from Brachybacterium sp. ACRRE, assembly GCF_022346485.1. Classification (NCBI taxonomy): domain Bacteria; kingdom Bacillati; phylum Actinomycetota; class Actinomycetes; order Micrococcales; family Dermabacteraceae; genus Brachybacterium; species Brachybacterium sp. ACRRE. The sequence goes on from NZ_JAKRMO010000001.1 coordinate 39,847, forward strand.
GCCTCCTCGTCGGGACCGTCGCCCTTCGGGTCCTCCTTCTTGGGGTCGCCCGGGTCCTTGGGCGCACTGCCCTGCCCGTCCTGATCGCCCTGGTCCTCGCCCTGGCCCTGGTCGTCACCCTCCTGGCCCTTGTCGCGGGCGTCCGGGTCGTTGCCGGCCTCCTTGTCGGACGAGCGACGCTCGTCCTCGATGCGCTTGCCGTTGTCGCCGGTGGTGCCCTTGTCCTCGTTGCCCGAGCCCTCGCCCTCGCCCTGCTGGTCCTCGCCCTGGCCTCCGCCGCCCTGGCCCTCGCCGTCGCCGCCTCCTCCGCCGCCGGCGCAGGGGGCGAGCAGCTGCTCGGCCTCGTAGAGGCGGTCGGCGCGGTCGCCGGCGTCATCGATCTCGTTCGCCTGGCGCTCGATGGAGATCGCGAGGTTGTTGAGGATCTTGCACTGGGCGTGGGGCGGCTGGTTGAGGTCCTTGCCCGCCTGCCAGTCCTTCAGCGCCAGGCGCAGCTCGGTCTCGGCCTCGGCGTTCTTGTCCTGCTGGAGCAGGTCCGTGCCCTTGGTGAGGTGCGGGAGGTAGGGCTCGAACCAGTTGGCCTTCTGCACGGGCCACAGCCGCTCGCTCGCCCGGGCGAAGGACCCGTCGCCGTAGGCGCCGTCGTGCCATGCCTGGGTGAGAGGCATGGAGACGAAGCGGACGGCGAGCAGCGCGAGGATCAGCAGCGGGATGCCGAGGATCGCGAAGGCGATGAGCCGGATCCGGCGCAGCAGCCGCACGTCGAGCCCGAAGTCCTGGGGCCGACGGGGCTCGGCCTCGGCGAGCGGCCGCGCGCCGTCATCGGCCGCCCCGTCCTGCGGGGACGGGCTCGCGGCCGAGGGTCCGGTGGGGTCGGAGGGACCCGACGGGCCCGACGGACCGGAGGCGCCGGGCGGCGCGGGCGGAGGAGGGGTGAGGGTCGAGCTCATGACCTGCCTCCTTCTCCCGGGGGATCGCCCGGACCGGCGGATCCCGCACCGGTCGCGGCGAGCAGCTCACTGTGATCGCGCCGACGCGGCAGACGATACGTCATCTCCCCCAGCTCCCAGATGAACAGGGCGGCCAGCGGTATCGCCGCCACCCAGTACCAGTCGCGGAAGCTCGCCACGTCACGGCGGGACTCGATGGGGATGGGCTTGAGGGTGATGCCCTCCATCGTGCCCTCGATCGGGGCCTCGGGATCGGTGCGGTGCAGGTACGGGACGCCCATCTGCTGCGCGATGGTCTTCAGCTGGTCCTCGTCGATGCGGGAGATGCCCTTCGCGCCCGAGGAGTCGGTGATGTACTCGCCGTGCGTGCCGGCGCCCGAGGCCTTCATCGGCCCGCCCTCGCTGGTGCCGTAGCCGAGCACCGCGCCGCCGTCGATCATCGGCTTCAGCTGGTCGAAGGGCTCCGCGTCGCGGTCGTCGGTGTTCTCGCCGTCGCTGAGGAAGTAGACGAGGGAGTACGAGTCCGGGTCGTCGGTCTGCGCGTCGGAGAGGGCCTTCGTGAGGGTCGCGAGCGGGCGGTCCACGTTCGAGCCCTTGGACTGGGCGGTGGACTCGGTGGCGAGGGTGTTGATCCAGGCCTTCGCGGCGCCCGCATCGGTGGTCAGCGGCAGCTGGGAGGCGGCGGTCGAGTCGAAGGAGATGATCGAGTAGCGGGACCCCTGGGTCTCGGACATGATCTGCTCCATGTCGTGCTTGACGCCGTCGAGACGGGGCTGGCCCTCCGCGTAGTCCTCGGCGTTCATGGAGCCGGTGCGGTCCACGACGAAGAACACGTTCGCGTTCATGCGCTGGGTCTGCTCGGCCTCCGTGTACGTCGCGGGGCGCAGGGCGACCACCGCGAGCAGCGCGACCATCAGCGCGCGCCGCAGCCACGCCCAGCGCTGTCGCGGGCGGCGCACCATCATCACGACCGCGAGCGCGAGCAGCGGGACGAAGACGAGGATCGTGGCCCACAGCGGGATCAGATGCTCCAGATGCATGCTCTCCTCCGTCTCTCAGCGGTTGCGCCAGCCCACGATCAGCACCCCGGCGAGGGCGATGAGCGTGAGCACGAAGGCGAACAGCGGATGATCGGTGCGGATGAGGGTGGGCTCGGCTCCCATCTTCTGGGCCTGGGTCTGCTGGATCTCCCGGATGATCGAGGGGATCGCGTTCGGGTCCGAGGACTGGTAGAGCGTGCCGCCGTGGTCCTCGGTGACCTTCTGGAGCTCGTCGAAGCACTCCTCGGAGCACTCGTAGGCGCCCGGGTAGAACGTGTACAGATCGATGTCGCGGTCCTCGATGGTCTTGGCGGCCTCGTCGAGGGAGTAGATCGGGTCGCCGTTGACCTCGTTGTCGGTCGCGAAGATGATCGAGCGGCTGCGGTCCGTCTCGGCATGGTCGAACAGCTGACCGCACGAGGCGAGGCCGTCGGGCACGATCGAGGCCTGGTCGTCGAGGCCGCGCGTGCCCTCGACGAAGTCCGCGTACTTCTCGACCTTGTCCTGCGGGTAGTCGCGGCTGCCCAGGCGGTAGCCGAACTCGTCGAAGTCGATCGCCTCGGCCCCCTCGCTGAGCTCGCGCTCGACGAGGTCGTAGTCGTCGGTGAGCGGGAAGACGGTGCGGGACGTCGAGTTGAAGATCGACAGCGCGATCCGCTCGCCGTGGAAGTCGTCGACCATCGAGGCGAAGGTCTGCAGGATCTCCGTGTCGTACTCGTACATCGAGCCGGAGACGTCCAGGCACAGCACGATGTCGCGATCGGCGAACTCGGGGGTCTGCACGCGCTCGGTGGCGATCCGGCCGGAGAGCAGGGCGGCGGCGAGCAGGCCCAGCACGGCGACGCCCACCTGCACCACGCGCAGCACGCGTGCGAGGCGCTGGCTGCGCACGAAGCTCGGGATCCGCTCGAGGAACGAGGAGTTCGCGACGAGCACGGGCGCCCGGTGCATCGAGCGGCGGTTCCAGAAGGTGATCGCCCAGACCACGATCCCGGCGACCAGGAGCAGGCAGGCCACCCACCACAGCGTCATGACCATCGGCGGATCACCTCCCGCGCGCGGTGCACGGAGCCCTCGAGGTCGACGTCGCTCGACGGCGCGAAGTCCGGCTCGTAGAGGCGGGCGATGAGCTCGCCGACGTCCCGTGTCCGGGGGTCGGCGATGAGGGTGGCGACGTCCTGGCTGGTGACGTCGTGCCCGGTGGTGCGGCGCACGAAACGGCGCATCACGGCGGTGAGCTCGAGGTGGCCGGTGCGCTCGTCGATCGCGCCGTCCTCGTGGCGCGCCGCGATGTCGTTGACGGAGCGCAGGAACTCGGCCTTGAGCGATTCGGGCTCGTCGGGCCGCCGGCGGTAGGCGCGGCGGGAGACGACGGCGCGGGAGATCCGCAGCACGCCCACGATGATCGCGACGATGACGATCACGCACAGCACGGCCAGGATCAGCCAGGCGATCGAGTACTGGGGCGGATCGATGATCGTCGCGGGCGACGGGCTCGGCGTGGGATCGGCGAGCACCGTGAGGTCATGCGCGGGCATGGCGGTACTCCCTCTCCCGTAGCATGGCGATCATGTCGTCCACGACGGTGCTGTCGCCGGCCGTGAGCAAGTGGGTGAGGTGCAGGCTGTCGAGCATCTCGGTGGTCGCCTCGCGGCGGGCGCGGCGGTAGCTCTCGACGTCCCGGGCCACCTTCGTGGAGACGCGGGCGAGCTCGGAGATCTCCCGGGGCGATTCGACGTCGACGACCTCGTGGTCGAGGTCGCCCGCCTGCAGCGGGTCGGCGTCGCCGATGCGGATGACCATGACGTCGTGCCGGGTGGACAGGCGCCGCAGCAGGGAGTGGTCCTCGGGGCCGGGGTGCGCCTCGTCGGTGATGATCGTCATCAGGGTCGAGCGGCGGGTGACGCGGAAGGCCCGCTCGAGCAGCCAGGAGACGTCCGACGGGCGGGATCCGGCGGTCGTGGACTGCTGGACGGTGCGCAGGAGCAGTTCGAGGTGCCCGTCGCTCGAGCGGGAGGGCAGCTGCACCGGCCGGGACTCGGAGCCGCCGACGAGGCCCACGAGGTCGCCGTTGTTCTGGGCGAGGAAGCACACGAGGCCCGCGGCGGTCACCATGGCGTCGCGCTTGGAGGTGCCGTCGGCCGCGAGGGTCGCCATCGCCGAGGAGGTGTCGGCGACGATCGAGAGGTGCCGCACCCGCTCCTCGTTGAACTGGCGGATCAGCGGCTCTCCCGAGCGCGCCGTCGCCTTCCAGTCGATGTCGGAGATGCGATCGCCCGGCTGGTAGTACTTCAGGTCGTCGAAGTCCTCGCCGCTGCCCTTGAACACCGAGCGGCCGCGCCCCTGGACGATGCCGCGGGCGCGGCGTCCGGTGTGCAGGTCCACGCGCGCCTTGACGCGGGTGAGCAGGGAGGTCGCCATCAGCGGATCCCGCTCAGGGCATCGGCACGGCGTGGAAGACCGCGTCGATGATCTGCTCGGGGGTCACGCCGCCCGCGAGGGCGTCGAAGGTGAGCACGAGGCGGTGGCGCAGCACCGCGTAGCGCATGGCGCGCACGTCGTCCGGGGTGACGTAGTCGCGCCCGTGGAGGAGGGCGTTCGCCTGGGCGACGCGCATCAGCGCGAGGGAGCCGCGGGGGCTCGCCCCCACCCGCACGCTCTGGGTGAGGTTCGCGACCGGGCGCGGGCCGGAGCCGCGGGTCGTGAAGACGAGGTCGATGATGTAGCGCTTGACGCTCTGGTCGACGTACACCTGGTCGACCATCTCCTGGAGGAACCGGATGTCCTCGAGGCCGACGGTCTGCGCCGCCTGGCGGGGCGCGGTGAGGGTGCCGCTCGTGGAGCGGTCGAGGATCTCGTGCTCCTCTGCGGGGCGCGGGTAGGTGAGGACCTCCTTCATGAGGAAGCGGTCCATCTGCGCCTCGGGGAGGACGTAGGTGCCCTCCTCCTCGATGGGGTTCTGGGTCGCGAGCACCATGAACGGCTCGGGCAGCGGGTAGACCTCGCCGCCGATGGAGGTCTGGCGCTCCTGCATCGCCTCGAGCATCGCCGACTGGGTCTTGGCGCTCGAGCGGTTGATCTCGTCCAGCAGGACGACGTTCGCGTGGACCGGACCCAGCTGGGTGGTGAAGGTGCCCGATCCGTAGTTGAAGATCTGGGTGCCGATGATGTCGTTGGGCATCAGGTCCGGCGTGCACTGGATGCGGGAGAAGGAGCCCGAGATGCCGGAGGCGAGCGCGGAGGCCGCGGTCGTCTTCGCGAGGCCCGGCACGGACTCGAGCAGCACGTGGCCGCCCGCGGCGAGCGCCGCCAGCAGGGTGCGGCGCAGGTTCTCCTGGCCCACCACGCGGGACTGGAAGACCTGGGTGATGCTGCGGACGATGCTCCCCGCACGCTCCATGCTCGCCGGAGGGATCGCGGGCTGCGCAGGGGCGAAGGCGGCGCCTGAGCGGCCGGGGGCGGGACGCCCGGGGGATTCCTGAGGCTGCTGGGTCATCTGCGGGGGTGCTCCCGTCGCGTGGTGCTGCGTGCGGATCGTGCGGCAGTCGGCACGCCCGGTGCGGCCGACGCGCTGCTGGTGCTGCCTGGGGACGACGGGCCGTGCCCGGCGCCCCGACGATCCTAACCTCTCCGGGCCCCGCGCCCCGGTCCTGTTCGCGGGGCGCCCCGGACGGGTGCGCAGGCCGCTCGTGTCGTGCTCGGGGCGGTGTGCCCGCGGTGGAAGAATGCGACGATGCCCCATCCCCCGCTCACCGGTCCCGGCGGTCCCGGCGCCGTCCGCGCGCCGCGCCGTGCCCCGTCCCCGCCCACGCGGCCCGGCCTGCAGGTCGATGCCGGAGGGCACGGGACCTTCGCCGTGGTCGCGCCGCGCGCCGAGAGGGTCGAGCTGTGCGTGCGCCGCGATCTGGGCGGCGGACGCTTCCGCGAGGAGCGCACGACGCTGCGCCACATCGACGGCGGACTGCACTGGGACGAGGTCGCGGCCATGGTGCCCGGCACTCTCTATGGCCTGCGCGCGCACGGGCCGTGGGATCCCGAGCGCGGCGCCTGGTTCAATCCCGCGAAGCTGCTCCTGGATCCGCGCGCCCGCGCCGTCTCGCACGCCTCCCCGCTCGCCTCCGGGATGTTCCCCCACGAGGTCGACGCGATGCTCGACCCGATCTCGCCCCTGCGGCGCAACGAGACCGACGATGCCGACGTGGCCGTGTGGTCCGTCGTCGCGGGCGGCCCGGAGCAGAGGGCCGCCGACGGCCCCCGCCCATCGGCCGGTTCCGACCCGTCGGCAGATTCCGACCCGTCGGCCGCGCCGCCCCGCACCCCCTGGTCGGACACGGTGGTCTGCGAGCTGCACGTCAAAGGGTTCACCCAGCTGCACCCCGACGTCCCGCCCGAGCTGCGCGGCACCTACGCGGGTCTCGCGCATCCCGCCGTCACCTCGTACCTCAGCGGGCTGGGCGTCACCGCGGTGGAGCTGCTGCCGATCCACGCGGCCATGGACGAGCCGCACCTCACGCGGCGCGGCCTCACCAACTACTGGGGCTACTCGACGCTCTCCTACCTCGCGCCGAATCCCGCGTACGCGAGCGCCGCCGCCCGTCACCAGGGGCCGCTCGCCGTGCTCGAGGAGGTGCGCGCGATGGTCCGCGCCCTCCACGCCGCGGGCCTCGAGGTCATCCTCGACGTCGTCTTCAACCACACCGCCGAGGGCGGCTTCGGCGGGCCCTCCCTGAGCCTGCGCGGGCTCGATGCGAGCGAGCACTACTGGATGGACGGCGGCGCCTTCGTGGACGTCACCGGCACCGGTGCGACCCTCGACCCGCGCTCCCCCGCCGTCGTGGACCTCGTGCTCGAGTCCCTCCGCCACTGGATCCTCGACATGGGGGTCGACGGCTTCCGCTTCGACCTCGCGGCGACCCTGGGGCGCGACTCCTCCGGTTTCCGACCCGACCACGCCCTGCTGCGGGCGATCACCCTGGATCCGGTGCTGCGCGGCACCAAGCTCATCGCCGAGCCCTGGGACGTGGGAGGAGGCGGATGGCAGACCGGCGCCTTCCCCGCCCCCTTCGCCGAATGGAACGACGCCTTCCGCGACGACCTGCGGTCCTTCTGGCTCACGGACAGGGCGGCGCGCGAGCGCGAGGGCGAGGCCGGGGGCAGCGGCGTGCGCGATCTCGCGAGCCGCCTGGCCGGCTCCCGCGACGTGATGGCCGCCCGGGACCCCGCCGATCTGCCCGCGGGCCGCAGCCTGCGCGCTCCCTGGGCCTCGGTCAATTTCGTCACCGCGCACGACGGCTTCACCCTCCAGGACCTCGTGAGCTACGACGAGAGGCACAACGAGGCCAACGGCGAGGCCGGACGCGACGGCACCGCCGACAACCGCTCGTGGAACCACGGCCACGAGGGTCCGCCGCCCGCGGACGACCCCGGCGCCGCGGCCCTCGAGGCGCGTCGCGAACGCAGTGCACGCGCGCTGCTCGCGAGCCTGCTGCTGGCCGCGGGCACGCCCATGCTCACCGCGGGCGACGAGTTCGGACGCACCCAGCGCGGCAACAACAACGCCTACTGCCAGGACAACGAGATCTCCTGGGTCGACTGGTCCCTGGTCGCGCAGCGCCCGGGGCGGATCGAGGCGGTCCGCGCTCTCCTCGCGATCCGCGCCCGCTTCCCGCAGCTGCGAGCGGCCCGCTACCTGCGCCCGCTCGACCCCCGCCGTCCGGGACCCGGGCAGGCCGGCTGGTACGACGAGCACGGCGAGGGCATGGACCACGAGCCCTGGCAGGATCCCGGCCGGCACGTGCTGCAGATGCTGCTCCCCGGCGGGACGGACGACGCGGGCGGGACCGGCGGGATCGACGCGGGCGACGGAGCCCATCGGGCCGACGGGACCGCTCGCGCCGACCATCTGCTCGTGATCCTCTCCGCCGACGAGGCGGACCTCGAGGTGGCCCTGCCCCGTGAGCCGTGGCTGGACGGCGACGTCCGCGTGCTGTTCGACAGCGCGGTCGAGGACCCCGCCGCGCTGCTCGCGGGCGGCGAGGAGGGACGGGTGCGCGAGGGCCGCACGCACGTGCGCGGGGCCTCCGTCCTCGTCCTCGCGATCGCGGGAGACGGGCATCCCGACGAGCGGCTATCGTGAGTCCACCGGCGGCCCTGTGAGACCGTCGTCACCTCGCGAGACCCCGTGCACGACCGAGCGATCAGGAGCGTCCATGGCTTCCCTCCCCCCGTCCTCCGCCGCCTCGCAGCCGACGGGCCTCGACGCGGGCATCGGCCGGATCCCGGTGATGGCCGCCGGGCCCGTGGTGGACGCGGGCCGCTTCCCCGCCTCGTGCGCCGAGGGCGAGAGCGTCTGCATCACCGCGAACGCCTTCCGCGAGGGGCACGACGCGATGGGCGTGCAGGTGGTCCTCCGCGACCCTGAGGGGAACGAGACCCGGCAGTCCCTGGTCAGCACGAACCCCGGGCTCGACCTCTGGGAGACCCGCATCCGCCCCCGCGCGACCGGGCACTGGCAGTTCACGATCGAGGCCTTCGGCGACGTCTACGCGACGTGGGCGCACGTCGCCGAGGTGAAGATCCCCGCCGAGATCGACGTCGACCTCGTCATCGCCGAGGGCGCCGAGGTGCTGGGCCGCGTGCTCGCCGAGATCGAGGACGACGAGCGCCCCGCCTCCGACGGGCCCGTCGTCCGCGCCGCGATCGACGCCCTGCGCAACCATTCCCTCTCCCCGTCGGCCCGGGTCGCCCCGGCGCTCGCCGCCGACCTGCGGGCGATCCTCGCCGCGCGGCCGCTGCGCGAGGGCGTCACGCCCGACGGGCCGCACGAGCTCGTCGTCCACCGGCGCCTCGCGCTGTTCGGCTCCTGGTACGAGTTCTTCCCCCGCTCGATCGGCGCGCGCTTCAGCGCCGAGGAGGGCGGCTGGAGGAGCGGCACCCTGCGCAGCGCGGCCGGGGAGCTGGACCGGGTGGCCGCGATGGGCTTCGACGTCGCCTACCTGACCCCGATCCACCCGATCGGCGAGACCTTCCGCAAGGGCCGCAACAACACGCTGGAGACCCGGCCCGGCGACCCAGGTTCGCCCTACGCGATCGGCGGGGCCGAGGGCGGGCACGACGCGATCCACCCCGACCTGGGCACCATGGAGGACTTCGAGGCGTTCGTGGGCCGTGCCCACGAGCTCGGTCTCGAGGTCGCCCTCGACGTGGCGCTACAGTGCTCCCCCGACCACCCGTGGGTGCGGGAGCATCCCGAATGGTTCGTGGTGCGGCCCGACGGCACCATCGCCTATGCGGAGAACCCGCCCAAGAAGTACCAGGACATCTACCCGCTGAGCTTCGACACCGACTACGAGGGGCTCTACGCGGCGATCCGCGACGTCCTCGAGGGCTGGGTCGAGCGCGGGGTCACGCTGTTCCGCATCGACAACCCGCACACCAAGCCCGTGCGCTTCTGGCAGGAGCTGCTCGCCGAGTTCGACGAGAAGCATCCCGAGGTCATCTTCCTCGCCGAGGCATTCACCCGGCCCACGATGATGCACACGCTCGGAAAGGTCGGATTCCACCAGTCCTACACGTACTTCACGTGGCGCCACACCCCGGAGGAGCTCGAGGAGTACCTGCTCGAGCTCGTGGACTCGGCGCCGTACATGACGCCGAGCTTCTGGCCGACGACCCACGACATCCTCACGCCCTTCATGTCCCAGGGCGGCCGCCCCGCGTTCCGGCTGCGCGCGATCCTCGCCGCGACCCTCGTGCCCACCTGGGGCGTCTACTCGGGGTACGAGCTCGTCGAGGACGTGCCGCGCCCCGGCGCCGAGGAGCAGATCGACAACGAGAAGTACGAGTACCGGCCCCGCGACTTCGCGGGCGCGCTGCAGCGCGGCCAGAGCCTCGAGCCCCTGCTCACGCAGCTCAACCTCATCCGGCGCGAGCACCCCGCGCTGCAGACCCTCACCGAGATCGTCTTCCACGAGGCCGACGACCCCCAGGTGGTCGTCTTCTCCAAGCACCTGCCGGGCTCGCAGACCGACTCCGGCCGCGCCGACACCGTCATCGTGGTGTCCCTGACCCGGTACGACCAGGGCACGGGCTCCACCATCCACCTGGACACCGGGGCCCTCGACGTCGAGGGGAGCTTCGAGGTCGAGGACCTGCTGACCGGCGAGCGCTTCACATGGGACGAGAGCCCCTTCGTGATCCTCTCGCCCACCGACCGCCCCGCGCACGTGCTGCGCGTGGTCCGCAGCGAGGAGTGAGCACCATGGACGAGAACATGTCGAACACCGCGTCCACCGGCGGCACGCCGGCCCCGCGCGTGATGCCCGTGGGCACCCACGAGCTGGGGTCGGCGGCGACCGGCAGCTACCACGACCCGCACTCGGTGCTGGGCGTGCACTCCTACGACGGCGGCGTCACCGTGCGCACGCTCAAGCCCCTCGCGCACGAGGTCTCCCTCGTCCTGCCCGACGGCACCGTGCACCCCATGCGCCACGAGTACGACGGCATCTGGGTGGTCGCGGTCCCCCGCGCGCACCTGGATGCGTACCGCATCCGCGTGCAGTGGGCGCCCGAGGGCGGGAGCGTCGAGCTCGAGGAGCCCTACCGCTTCCTCCCCACGCTCGGCGAGCTCGACCTCCACCTCATCCGCGAGGGGCGCCACGAGGAGCTGTGGCAGGTGCTCGGCGCGCACGTGCGCGAGGTCGACGGCGTGCCCGGCACCTCCTTCGCCGTCTGGGCGCCGAACGCCCGGGCCGTCCAGGTCGTCGGCGACTTCAACGGCTGGGACGGCCGCGGGCACGCCCTGCGCTCCCTGGGATCCGCGGGGGTGTGGGAGATCTTCGTGCCCGGGGTCGGCGACGGGGCGGTGTACAAATTCCGCATCCTGGATGCGACCTCGCAGTGGCGCGACAAGGCCGACCCGATGGCGCGGCGCGCCGAGGTCCCGCCGGCGACCGGCTCGATCGTCACCACGAGCGACTACGAGTGGTCCGACGACGCCTGGCTCGCCGCGCGCGCCCAGCACGACGCGCTCGCCGGCCCGATGTCGGTCTACGAGGTCCACCTGGGCAGCTGGAAGCCGGGGCTCGGCTACCGCGAGCTCGCCACCGAGCTCGTCGAGTACGTGCAGGCCATGGGCTTCACGCACGTCGAGTTCATGCCCGTGGCAGAGCATCCCTTCGGCGGCTCCTGGGGCTACCAGGTCACCGGCTACTACGCGCCGACCTCGCGCTGGGGAACGCCCGACGACCTGCGGGCGCTGATCGACGCCCTGCACGCCGCCGGCATCGGCGTGATCATGGACTGGGTGCCCGCCCACTTCCCGAAGGACGAGTGGGCGCTCGCGCGCTTCGACGGCACCCCGCTGTACGAGCACGCGGACCCCCGCCGCGGCGAGCACCCCGACTGGGGCACGCTGATCTTCGACACCGGCCGCAGCGAGGTGCGCAACTTCCTGGTCGCCAACGCCTGCTATTGGCTCGAGGAGTTCCACGTCGACGGCCTGCGCGTGGACGCCGTCGCCTCGATGCTCTACCTCGACTACTCCCGGGACGACGGCGAATGGGTGCCCAACCGCGAGGGCGGCCGGGAGGACCTCGAGTCCATCGCCTTCCTCCAGGAGGCGAACGCCACCGCCTACAAGCGCGCGCCCGGCGTCGTCATGATCGCCGAGGAGTCCACGTCCTTCCCCGGCGTCACCCGTCCCACGGACGCGGGCGGCCTGGGCTTCGGCTTCAAATGGAACATGGGGTGGATGCACGACACCCTCCAGTACATCGGCGAGGACCCGATCAACCGCCAGTACCACCATGGCGAGCTGACGTTCTCGATGGTCTACCAGTACTCGGAGAACTTCGTGCTGCCGATCTCCCACGACGAGGTCGTCCACGGAAAGAAGCCCCTGCTGCGCAAGGCGCCGGGCGACGACTGGCAGCAGGCCGCGACGCTGCGCGCCTACCTCGCCCTGCAGTGGACCCATCCGGGCAAGCAGCTGCTGTTCATGGGCAGCGAGTTCGGGCAGTCCTCGGAGTGGAACGAGTCGACGGGCCTGGACTGGTGGCTGCTCGAGTTCGACCAGCACCAGGGCATCCAGCGCTTCGTCAGGGACCTCAACGCCCTGCTGCGCGAGCACCCGGCGCTCTCCGAGCTCGACCAGGACCCCGACGGCTTCGAGTGGCTGCTGGCCGACGACGCCTCGCACGACACCATCGCGTTCCTGCGCCGCGACCGCGCCGGCCGCGAGCTCGTAGTGGTCCTGAACTTCTCGCCCGAGCCCTGGCACGAGCACCGCATCCCCATGCCCTCGGGCGGCTCGTGGAGCGAGGTCCTGAACTCCGACGCCCCGGTGTACGGCGGCAGCGGGGTCGGGAACCTGGGCCGCGTGGACGTCGAGCAGGTCCCCGCCGGCGGGCGCCCCCACTCCGTGCGCCTCTCGGTGCCGCCGCTCGGGGCCCTGGTGCTCCGCCCCGACGGCCGCGGCTGACCGGGCGCCACCTGCGCCGGGCGCGGCGCGGGGTGACCCGCCCGGCCCGGCCGGCGCAGGTCAGAAGAGCAGGTTCGCCAGTCGCTTGCGGGCGGGGGCGACGCGCGGATCCTCGGGTCCGGCGACCTCGAAGAGGTCGAGCAGGCGCGCGCGCACGCGGTCCTTGGTGTCCTGGTCGGCGCCGCGCAGCAGGTCGAGCAGGCGGCCGAAGGCATCGTCGACGTGGCCGCCGAGCATGTCGAGGTCGGCGACGAGCAGCTGCGCGTCGAGGTCCTGCGGTGCGTCGGCCGCGGCCTTGCGGGCGGCGTCCAGCTGGGCGTCCCGGGTGCGGTCCATGAGATGCACGGTCGCCAGGCCCGCCTTGGCCTCGGCGTCGGCCGGGTTCTGGTTCAGGTGCTCCTCGAAGGCGGTCTGCGCGCCGGGGAGGTCGCCCGCCTCGATCGCGTCGTAGGCGGTCTGCAGGAGGGGCGGCAGCTCGGGCTGCGCGGGGCCAGCGCCGTCCGCGTCCTCCGCGCCGGAGCCGTCGGCCCCCTGCCCGTCGGCCGCACCGCTGACGTCGAGACCGGTCTGCTGGGCGACCTGCACGATCTGGTCGAGCAGCCCGGGGATCTGGTCGGCGGGGACCATGGACTCGGCGATCGGCTGGAGCTGCCCCTGCAGGAGCAGCATGAGGGTGGGCAGCTGCTGCACGCGCAGGGCGCCCGCCACGCGGGGCTGGGTGTCCGCGTCGACGACGGCGAGACGCAGCGCTCCGCCCTTCGCGTCGACGCCCGAGCGCAGCGCGCCCAGCAGCTCGTCGATGCCCGGGACGCGCGAGCTCGTGACGAGCAGGAGCGTCGCGACCCGCGCGGAGTCCTGGATCATCTGCTCGAGGTTCGCCTCGTCGACGGACACCTCGTGCTCGCCGACGGGCCCCGCGTTCTCGGAGCCCTCGGGCTTCTTGAGCGATGCGAGGTCGATGACGCCGTAGGGATCGGTCATGGGATGCTCCTTCGCGTTGCGGGACTGCTGGGAATCTCAGGGGCGGGGTCGCCCGGGCCGGTCGACCCGGCCGGTCACTCGCCGCTGGCTCCGATCACGGCGCGCGTCGCCCCGATGGGCTGGACCTTCGCGTCGGAGCCCTTCGGCGGGATGTAGAGGGCGACGGTCGTGCCGTACTCGCGCACGTACTCCTTGGTGAAGGTGCGGCTGCCGATGATCGTGGTGAAGATGTTGTCCTCGCCGTAGCTGACCTTCGAGCCGTCGGTGACCTTCAGGGTGCGCTTCGAGGTCATGGTGCCCAGCACGATCGCGCCGCCGTCCTCCGTGCGCAGGCCGGCGATCTCGTCCTTCACGGGCGTGTAGATCTCGCGGATCGTGCCCACCTCGTCCTTCTCGACGCCCTTGTTGAGCTGCTTGCGCTCCTCCTGGATGTCCTTGTGGGTCCGGGTGGTGAAGGGATCGCTCGCGAGCTGCTTCTCGGAGTCCTTGCCGCCGCCCCAGGCGAGCACCTCGGAGTAGAGGGTCATGGCGTCGGCAGGGGTCATCAGCAGGTCGTCGGCCTTGCCGTCGACCGCCTCGCTGCCCACCTTCGCCGAGGGCACGGTCGGCATGTCCACGCCCACGGCCTGCTGTGCCCAGCCCCAGGTCGCGTACGGGGAGTGCGCGTCCTTCTGCTGCAGGATCATGAAGTACGGGGCGGCGTCGTCGTCACCGTCGGCCTCGACGAGCGCGATCGCGGTGCGCGGGAAGTCCGAGGTGGTCGAGGTGATCGGGACGACGGCCTTCTCGCCGGGCCGATCGAGGGCACTGGTGCGGAAGTCCTCGGCGTTCTTCGCGATCCAGTCCTTGTTCTTGGTGAGGATCGAGTAGGTGTCCTTGCGGAAGGAGGCGGCCGAGCCGATCACGCGCGGCGCGAGGGCCTTCGCGTCGAGGTCGTCGTCCGCCTTCTCCACTGCGGAGTGGACCGCCTTGAGGTAGGCGGCCATCTGATCACTGGTCACCGCGGGGGTCGGCCCCTCGGCCTCGGGGCCCGTGGGCACCGCGGGCGGGGTCGAGTCATCGGATCCGCAGGCCGCCAGCAGACCGCCGACGGCGAGCACGCCGATGCCGCCCAGGAACCCGCGCCTGTTCCACGCGCTCATCGCTGCTCCTCCTCGGTGTCGGACCCGTGCTCGGGCCCCGCGTGCTGTGCGTCGTCCTGGGATCCCTCGCCGTGCTCCGGCTCCGGGGTCGCGGCGCGGTGGCGGTGCGAGCGCCGCGGCAGAGCGGCCGACGCGTCCTCGCCCGGTCCCGCGATCGGCTCCTCGATCCGGTCGATGACCTCCGTGGGCTCCTCGGATCCCTCGGCGTCGTCATGGCCGGCGCCCGTTCCGTCGGCACCGCCGACGGGGATCGGCGCGGTCACGGGGCGCCGCTCGCCCTGCGCGGACAGCTGCTCCGTCGCGGGCTCGTCGGTCGCGGGCTCGTCGGGTTCGAGCTCGGTGGTCGCGGGCTCGTCGGGTTCGAGCTCGGTGGTCGCGGGCTCGTCGGCCGCGTGTGCTCCTGCGCCGACGGGCTCCTGCTCGGCCGGGTCCGCATCGGCGGCGCCGTGCTCCTCGTCGACCCGATCGAGCGCGTCCGTCGGGGGCTCGGCCGACGGTGCGGCCTGCGCCTGCGCCTGCTGCTCGCCGAGCTGCCAGGCGTCGACGCTCTCGTGCTCGTGCGTCGGGGCCTCGTCGGCTGCGGGTGCCTCGTCGGTTGCGAGAGTCTCGTCGGCTGCGTGGGGCCCGTCGTCCTCGCGGGTCTCGTCGGCGTCGCCGGCGAGATGTGCCGCGCCCGCAGAGGACGAAGCAAGTGCGGACGCGGATGCCGATGCGGGCTCGAGATCCGATGCGGGCTCGAGATCCGGTGCGGGAGCGTCGTCCGCCCCGAGCTCCTCGGAGTCATCCCCGGCACCCACACGCTCGCGCTCGCGGCGCGAGGAGCCGAAGGAGACCACGAGCATCACGAGGCCCACGATGATGAGGGTCGCGCCCGCCGCGTACGCGAAGGGGACCCACTCGTTCTTCTCGTCGACGGGCCAGGTGATCGAGATGCTGTCGGCGCCGGGCTTGCTGCCGTCGGTGACGAGCAGGATCGCGCGGTAGGGCTGCGGATCCGTCGAGGTCTCCTCGGCGTAGAAGTCGGCGATGTCGATCGTCGTCGGGCTCTTCGAGGTCTTGACGCTGCGCCACAGGTCGGAGGACGTGGGATCGGAGATCGAGTCGTCATCGCCGTCGACCGTCTCAGTCTTCAGCGTGCTCCAGTCGCTCAGCCCCGTGACCTGCGTGTGCTTCACGCCGTCGAGGTACGCGTCGATGTCGTCGTTGGAGGCCGTGATCACGGAGACGTCGGAGTCCGCGGTGATCTTCACGTCCCCCTGGGTGCCGCCCACGTACAGCACGCCCGGGTCGATGACGACGGCCGGGCCGGGGTCGGACAGGTCCACGGTCGCGGTGCGCTCGGTCTCGGGAGCCCACGTGGTCTCCCCCAGGCGCCCGATGAGGAGCCCCACCAGTCCCAGCACCACCAGGACGGCTGCAATGATCTTGTAGATGATGACGATCTCCTCGTTCGCACCGAATCCCTGCCACGATACGAGAATCGAACGACGAGCACATCCCCTTCGCGCGCGAGCGTGAGAGGCCGCACGCGTGGCGCATGCCTCGCCTCGCCCGTGCGCGGGCGGGCACACGGCGGCGTGCGGCCCAGGGGGCGGCCGTCCTGCCGTACCCTGGCCGGGTGCGTCTCGTCGTTGCTCAGTGCTCGGTCGACTACACCGGTCGGCTCACCGCCCATCTGCCCCTGGCCACCCGTCTGCTCATCGTCAAGGCCGACGGCAGCGTGCTCGTCCATTCCGACGGCGGCAGCTACAAGCCGCTGAACTGGATGAGCCCACCCTGCCAGCTGAAGGTCGTGGACCGGGCCGACGTCGAGGGCACGGCCGACGACCCGACCGACGACCCCGCTCCCCTCCCCGAGGAGGACTGGGTGCAGCAGTGGGACGTCGTCCATGCGAAGACCGGTGACCGCCTGCGCGTGCGCCTGCACGAGATCCTCGAGGACACGAGCGTCGAGCTCGGCATCGACCCGGGCCTGCAGAAGGACGGCGTCGAGGCGCATCTGCAGGCGCTGCTCGCCCAGAACATCGAGACCCTCGGGACGGACTGGTCGCTCGTGCGCCGCGAGTACCCGACGGCCATCGGACCGGTCGACATCCTGGCCCGCGACGCCGACGGCGCCACCGTCGCCATCGAGATCAAGCGGCGCGGCGAGATCGACGGCGTCGAGCAGCTCACCCGCTATCTCGACCTGCTCAACCGCGACCCGCTGCTCGCGCCGGTGCGCGGCATGTTCGCCGCCCAGGCCATCAAGCCCCAGGCCAAGGTGCTCGCCCACGACCGCGGCATCGACTGCGTGACGCTGGACTACGACGCCCTGCGCGGCATCGACGACGCCGAGAGCCGCCTCTTCTGACTCCGTTCCCGCACGCATCCCGTCACCGCACGCACCAGGAGCATCGATGCCCTCCACCGACGTCCCCGTCGATCCGCAGCACGCAGAGACCCTGCATGCCGATCTCGCCGTCCGCGGCACGGCCGTGCTCGCTCGGGGCGTGCTCCCGGGTGCGCTGCTGCTCCTCGGGGGCGACCGCATCCTGTGGGCGGGGCCCGAGGAGCAGGCGCCGGCGCACCGGGCCGAGCGGACTCTCGAGCATCCGGGGCTGATCCTCCCCGGTCTCGTGGACCTGCACTGCCACGGCGGCGGCGGCGCCTCCTTCCCCGACTGCGCCGACGCCCAGGAGGCGATGGTCGCCGTGCGCGAGCACCGTCGCCACGGCACCACGTCCCTCGTCGCCTCGCTCGTGACCGCCTCGGCCGAGGAGCTCGGCCGGCGCGTGGGCATGCTCGCCGGGCTCGTCGAGGACGGCGAGGTCGAGGCGATCCATCTCGAGGGTCCCTTCATCTCCGAGGCGCGCAAGGGCGCCCAGAACCCCGCCCACATCACCGGCGGCGACGCCGCTCTCGTCGGCGAGCTGTGCGCGGCGGGCCGCGGCGCGGTCGCGACGATGACCATGGCCCCGGAGACGGCGTCGGCCACCGCGGTCATCGACGCCCTCGCCGCCGGCGGCGCCGTCCCCTCGCTCGGCCACACCGACTGCGACAGCGCCCAGATGGACGCGGCGATCATCGGCTCCCGCGATGCCCTGCGCCGTCATCACGGCCGCTCCGCGCTGCCCACCGCGACGCACCTGTTCAACGGCATGCGGCCCATCCACCACCGCGATCCGGGCCCGGCTCTCGCCGCGCTCGACGCGGCCGGCCGCGGGGACATCGTCGTCGAGGTCATCGCGGACGGGGTCCACCTCGCCGCGGAGACCGTCGCCCACGTCTTCTCCCTCGCGGCCGACGGCTGCGTCGTGCTCATCACCGATGCCATGGCCGCCGCGGGCATGGCGGACGGCAGCTACCGCCTCGGCGCGCTGGACGTGGACGTGCAGGACGGCGTCGCGACCCTCTCCGACGGCGGCTCGATCGCGGGAGGGACCGCGCATCTCATCGACGTCGTGCGCTTCGCCGTGCGCGAGGCCGGCGTGGATCTCGCCGTCGCCGTGCGCGCGGCCACCGCGGTCCCGGCGCGCGTCCTCGGACGCGAGGACGAGATCGGCGCGCTGCGCGAGGGCCTCGCGGCCGACGTGCTGCTGGTCGACTCCGAGCTGCGTCCCGTGCAGGTCATCCGTCGGGGCGAGCTCGTCGGCACCGCCCAGGCGGACTGAGCTCGCAGCACCCGGCGGGCACCTCGCGCACTGCTCAGTCGGCGTCCCCGCGCACCGCGCCCGTCGGCGCCGCCTCGTACCAGGCGATGACGGCCGAGGAGGTCGTGAAGGGCAGCATGAGCCACAGCGGCTCGCCCTCCCGGCGGACGAACTCGATCTCGGTGTCCAGGACGATGCGCGTCCCTCCGGGGCCGCTCGTCCCGCCGGCGTCAGTCACCGCGCCGGCGCCACTCGCCACGCCGGCATCACCCGCACCGTCGCCCGCTCCCCGACGACCGACGACGTTCTGCCGCTGGACGTCGAGGATCTCGCTGCGGCGCAGCAGAACTTCACCGCCCGGGAGCAGAGCATCGGTGCGGTGCCAGAGCAGACCCTGGGAGCTGAAGCGCAGGCGCCCACCGCGCCAGGCGCCGCGTCCTCCTCGGGCCCGGGGGCGCCACAGGAAGCAGTCGAGCGCGCCGCCGCGGCGCGCGATCACCACGGAGCGGACCAGCACAGCGAGCGCCAGCAGAACGACCAACGTCCCGATCACCACGAGGGTGATCGGGACGTTGACGTGCATCATCGGTGCGCGTTCGCCTCAGCGGGCGGCCGTGGCGCGATCGGCATGATCGACGGCGATCGTCACCACGTCGCGATCCATGGAGACGAAGCCCCCGTCGACCGCTCGCTCGGTGACCTCACCGTCCTCGCCGATGATCCGCACCGCGCCGCGCTCGAGGATCGCGAGCGTGGGCTGCATGCGCGGCAGGATGCCCATCGAGCCGTCGGCGGCGGGGACCACGACCTGGGCGGCGGAGCCGCTCCAGACCGTCCGGTCCGCGGAGACGAAGGTGACCTCGAGGGTGCTCACTCTCCGAGCTCCTTCTGGATCTTGTGCCAGTTCTCCATGACCATGTCGATCCCGCCGACGTTGAAGAACGCCTGCTCGGGAATGTGGTCGAACTCGCCGTCGCAGATGCCCTTGAAGGACTCGATGGTGTCCTTGAGCGGCACGTCCGAGCCGTCCACACCGGTGAACTGCTTGGCCAGGTGCGTGTTCTGCGAGAGGAACTGCTGGATGCGGCGGGCGCGGCCGACGATGACCTTGTCCTCCTCGGACAGCTCGTCGACGCCGAGCATCGCGATGATGTCCTGCAGCTCCTTGTTGCGCTGGAGGATCTGCTTCACGCGGTTGGCGACGTCGTAGTGCTCCTGGCCCACATAGCGCGGGTCGAGGATGCGCGAGGTCGAGGTCAGCGGGTCGATCGCCGGGTACAGACCGCGCGAGGCGATCTCGCGGGAGAGCTCGGTGGTCGCGTCCAGGTGGGCGAAGGTCGTCGCCGGGGCCGGGTCGGTGTAGTCATCGGCCGGGACGTAGATCGCCTGCATCGAGGTGATCGAGTGGCCGCGGGTCGAGGTGATGCGCTCCTGGAGCTGCCCCATCTCGTCGGCCAGGTTCGGCTGGTAGCCCACGGCCGAGGGCATGCGGCCCAGCAGCGTGGAGACCTCGGAGCCCGCCTGCGTGAAGCGGAAGATGTTGTCGATGAACAGCAGCACGTCCTGGCTCTGCACATCGCGGAAGTACTCCGCCATGGTCAGCGCCGAGAGGGCCACGCGCAGACGCGTGCCCGGCGGCTCGTCCATCTGTCCGAAGACCAGGGCGGTCTTCTCGATGACGCCGGACTCGGTCATCTCCTCGATGAGGTCCCAGCCCTCTCGGGTGCGCTCGCCCACGCCGGCGAACACGGAGACGCCGTCGTGGTTGTTGGCCACGCGGTAGATCATCTCCTGGATGAGGACGGTCTTGCCGACGCCCGCGCCGCCGAACAGGCCGATCTTGCCGCCCTGCACGTACGGGGTGAGGAGGTCGATCGACTTGATGCCGGTCTCGAACATCTCGGTCTTGGACTCGAGCTGGTCGAAGCTGGGGGCCGTGCGGTGGATGGGCCAGCGCTCGGAGACCTCGAAGGTCTGGCCCTCCTCGATGTTCAGCGGGTTGCCGACCACGTCGAAGACGGTGCCGAGGGTGACGTCGCCGACCGGCACGGAGATCGGGGCGCCGGTGTCGGTCACGGACTGGCCGCGCACGAGGCCGTCCGTCGGCTTGAGCGCGATCGCGCGGACCATGCCGTCGCCGAGGTGCTGGGCCGTCTCGAGCGTGAGGACGGAGGGCTCGAGGCCCGCGCCCTCGGCGCTGATCTCCGTGGTCAGAGCGTTGTAGAGATCGGGGATGTTGCCCGGGGGGAACTCGATGTCGACGACCGCGCCCGTGACACGGGCGATGCGGCCGGTGCCCTGCTGCGCGGAGGCAGCCGGGGCGTCGGTGGTGACTGGGGTGCTCATACGTTTCTCTCCAATGGGTCAGGCCGGCGCGCGGAGCGCTCGCGGCGGCTCAGCGTTCGGTGCGACCGGATCCCGAGAGCGCGTCGGCGCCGCCGACGATCTCCGAGATCTCCTGGGTGATCTCCGCCTGGCGCGCCGAGTTGGCCAGCCGGGTGAACTTGCGGATCTGCTGTTCGGCGTTGTCCGTGGCCGTCTTCATCGCGCGCTGCGTCGCCGCGTGCTCGGAGGCCATCGACTGCATGAGCAGGTTGACGATGCGCGACTCGAGGTAGCGCGGGATCAGCTCGTCCATGACCGTCTCGGCGTCGGGCGCGAACTCGTACAGCGGGTACGAGGGCGCCTCCGCGCCCGCCTCGGCGTCGACGACCTCGAGCGGGACCAGGCGGGTCGCCCGGGCCACCTGCCGGAAGCGGCTGAGGAAGCGGGTGCCCACGAGGTACGCCTCGTCGAGGTGCACCTCCGGATCCTCGCTGAGAAGGTCGCCGGTGAGCCGCTGCGCGATCTCGTGGCCGAGCGCCGGGATCTCGTTCTCCTGGAACGGGGTCCAGGCCGTGACCGGCGGCCGGTTGCGGAACGTGTAGTAGGTCTCGCCCTTGCGCCCGACGATGTACAGCACGGGCGTCTTGCCCTCGTCGATCAGGTGGTTGGCGAGCTCCTCCGCGGCGCGGATCGCGTTGTGCGAGTACGAGCCCGTCATCCCGCGGTCGGCCGTGATGAGCAGGATGCCGGCGCGGCCGGTCTCGCTGCGCTCCTGGTCGAGGAACGGATGCTCGACGTCGGTCGAATGGGTCGCGACGGCGCCGATCGCCCGAGTGATCGCCTCGGCGTACGGCGTGGTCGCGAGCACCCGGGCGTGGGCCTTGGCGATGCGCGAGGCCGCGACCATCTCCTTGGCCTTGAAGATCTTCTTCATGCCCTGAGCGGAGGTGATCCGCTTCTTGTACTCCCTCTGCTGTGCTCCCATGTCTCTCCTTCGCGGGATGCTCCGGCTGGTCCCGGCGCCGCCCTCCCTGCAGGGTCTCCCCTGCCCCGGTCGGGCGACGCACCGGATCATCCGCGGACGATGCGCTCCTGGTCGATGTCCTCGTCCTCCGCGCTCTCGTGCACGTCGGTGCGGGCCTCGCCCTGGCCCTTGCCCGCCAGGAAGTCGCGCTTGACCTGCTCGAGCAGCTCGGTGGCCTGCTGCTCGGTCTCCTCGGAGAACTTCTTCGAGGTGCGGATGTCCTCGAGCACCGTGCCGTTGTGGCGCAGGTGCTCGAGCAGCAGGGACTCGAACTCGCGGACGTCCTCGACCTCGATGTCGTCGAACTTGCCGGTGGTGCCGCCCCAGATCGAGATGACCTCCTCCTCGACCGGGTAGGGCGAGGACTGGGGCTGCTTGAGCAGCTCCATGAGGCGCGCACCGCGGTTCAGCTGCTGCTTGGAGGCCGCGTCGAGGTCCGAGGCGAACATCGCGAAGGACTCGAGGTCGCGGTACTGCGCGAGCGAGATCTTCAGCGTGCCGGAGACGCCCTTCATCGCCTTGATCTGGGCGGAGCCGCCGACGCGGGAGACCGAGATGCCGACGTCGACAGCGGGGCGCTGATCGGCGTTGAACAGGTCGGACTGCAGGAAGACCTGGCCGTCGGTGATCGAGATGACGTTGGTCGGGATGTACGCCGAGACGTCGTTGGCCTTGGTCTCGATGATCGGCAGGCCGGTCATCGAGCCGCCGCCCATCTCGTCGCTGAGCTTCGCGCAGCGCTCGAGGAGGCGGGAGTGCAGGTAGAACACGTCACCGGGGTAGGCCTCGCGGCCCGGCGGGCGGCGCAGCAGCAGCGACACGGCGCGGTAGGCCTCGGCCTGCTTGGTCAGGTCGTCGAAGACGATGAGGACGTGCTTGCCCTCGTACATCCAGTGCTGGCCGATGGCCGAGCCCGCGTAGGGAGCGATGTACTTGAAGCCCGCGGGATCCGAGGCGGGGGCCGCCACGATCGTCGTGTAGTCGAGGGCGCCGGCCTCCTCGAGGGTCGCGCGGACCGACGCGATGGTCGAGCCCTTCTGGCCCACGGCCACGTAGATGCAGCGCACCTGCTGGCTCGGGTCGCCGGACTCCCAGTTCGCCTTCTGGTTCAGGATCGTGTCCAGGGCGATGGTGGTCTTGCCGGTCTGGCGGTCGCCGATGATGAGCTGGCGCTGGCCGCGGCCGATCGGGGTCATCGAGTCGATGGCCTTGATGCCGGTCTGCATCGGCTCCTTGACGCTCTTGCGCTGCATGACCGTGGGGGCCTGCAGCTCGAGCGCGCGGCGCTCGGTGCTGGCGATCTCGCCGAGGCCGTCGATGGGGGCGCCGGTGGGGTCGACCACGCGGCCGAGGAAGTCGTCGCCGACGGGCACGGAGAGCACCTCGCCGGTGCGGCGCACCTCCTGGCCCTCCTCGATGCCGGAGAACTCGCCGAGGACGACGACGCCGACCTCGCGCAGCTCGAGGTTCTGCGCCAGACCGAGAGTGCCGTCCTCGAAGCGGACCAGCTCGTTGGCCATGACGCCGGGGAGACCCTCGACGCGGGCGATGCCGTCGGCCGACTCGGTGACGCGGCCGATCTCCTCGCGCTCGGGCGTGCCGGCCTGGTAGGTGGACACTGCGGTGTCCAGGGCGTTCCGGATGTCCTCCGGGCGGATCGTGAGCTCAGCCATCGCGGTGCTTCGCTTCCTTCTCTGCCCCGCGGGCGGGGCGGTGGTCGTACCAGCTGTGGTCGTCAGATGGGAGGTCCCGAGGGATCTCCGGTGGATCTCGCCGCGCGGCCGTCAGGCCACCAGGCGGGTGCGCGCCTGGGCCAGGCGCGCGAGGACTGTCGCGTCGTAGAGGTCGTCCCCGACCTGGACGCGCAGGCCGCCGACGACGTCCTCGTCCAGCTCGAAGTTGGTCTGGACCTCGCGGCCGTAGATCCGGGTCAGGATCGAGGACAGGCGCGACTGCTGCTCGGGGGTGAGCTGTCGCGCGCTGCGCACGATCGCCAGCAGACGGCGGCGGCGCGCCGAGGCGAACTCGGCGAAGCCCAGGAGTCGGCGAGCGGGCTTGACGTCCGTGCTCCGGCCCACCGCACGGCGGGCGAGCGCGAGGGTCAGCGGGTGCACGCGGCCCTCGAGCAGCCGCGAGACGATCCCCGCCCGCTGCTCGGGCTGCTCGCGGGCGTCGTCCAGGGCGCCCGTGAGCTCGCCGCTCTCGTCGATCACGCGGGAGATCTGGAAGAGCTCCTCCTCGACCTGCTCGAGCACGTCCTCGCGGGCCGCCTGCTCGAGGAGGGCCTCGACGCCGAGCTGCTCGAGGGCGTCCAGGACGTCCTCCTGCTCGGACCAGCGGCGGCCGACGATCTCGAGGATCACGGAGAGCGCTCCGGGGCTGACGCGCCCCTCGAAGAGCGAGCGCGCCGCGGCCTGCTTGACCTCGGCGGGTCGCCCGCCGTCGCTCAGCATCCGCACCAGCTGGTTGCTGGAGTCGATCGCGTCGGCGGCCCCGAAGAGGTCCTCGGCGACCTGCGCCAGCGACGTGTCGTCGCCGCGCAGGAGGTCCTGGGACCGCTGGGTCACCTCACGCAGGGAGGTGGAGGAGGTTCCTCGCATCTGGTGTCCTTATCGGGTCGCGGTCTGGGACGACTCGAGGTCGTCCAGGAACCGGTCGATCACGCGGCGGGAGCGCTCGTCGTCGGTGAGGGACTCCCCGACGATCTTGGAGGCGAGGTCGCTCGCGAGCGTGCCGACCTCTCCCTTGAGCTGGGCCGCGGCGGTGGTGCGCTCGGCCGAGAGCTGCTGACGGCCGGCGGTGAGGATGCGCTCGTTCTCGGCCTCGGCGCGCGCCTTGGCCTCCTCGACGATCGCAGCGCCGTCCGCACGGGCCTTCTCGCGGATGGAGGCGGCCTCCTGGCGCGCCGCCGCGAGCTCCTGCTCCTGCTCGTCCTTCAGCTGGTCCGCCTGCTGCTGGACCTCCTCGGCCTTCTTCAGACCGCCTTCGATCTTCTCGCTGCGCTCATCGAGCACGGCGTTCAGCCGCGGCAGGATGAACTTGATGAAGACGACGGCGAAGATGACCAGGAAGATCAGCGACCAGACGATCTCCTGGGGCTCGGGCACCAGGATCTTCCAGCCCTCGACCTCTTCCGAGGTGCCTTCGGCAAGAATCATGGTGGGGGTCCTCAGCTGTTGAAGAGGAAGCCGGTGACGATCGCCAGCAGCGTCAGGATCTCGGTGAAGGCGATACCGATGAACATGGTCGACTGCAGGGCGCCGCGCAGCTCGGGCTGGCGGGCGGTCGCCTCGGCGGTCTTGCCCACGATGATGCCGATGCCGATGCCGGGGCCGATCGCCGCGAGGCCGTAGCCGATCGACGCGACGTTGCCGGAGAGAGCAGCGAGGGTGGTGGCGTCCACAGGGTTTCCTTTCGTTGTGCCGACCGGGTGGACGGCGCGTTCTGGGGAGGTGACGACGGAGCGGGTCAGTGCTCGTCCGACGTCGCCATGTTGATGTACACGGCGGTCAGGATGGTGAAGATGAAGGCCTGCAGGGCGGCCACGAAGATCTCGAAGCCGTAGATGCCGATCGCGAGGGCCCCGGAGAAGGGCGCGACGGCGATGAGCGCGGAGCCCGAGAACAGCAGGCCCTGGGTCAGCCCGATGAAGACCACGAGCATGATGTGCCCGGCGACCATGTTGGCGAGCAGTCGGATCGTCAGCGAGGCCCAGCGGATCACGGCGAGCTGGAGGAACTCGATCGGGATCAGCAGGATGTAGATCGGCTTCGGCACGCCGGGGGGCATCGTCTCGTGCTTGAGGTAGCCGCCCAGGCCGTGCTTCTTGATGCCGAAGGAGATGTAGACGATGAACGTCCACAGCGCCGCGAGCAGCGGCAGGCCGATCACCGAGGTGCCGGCGAGGTTCAGCCCGGGGATCACGCCCGCGAGGTTCATCGTGAGGATGAAGAAGAACATCGTCACGAGCATGGGGGCGTACTTCTTGCCCTCGCGCATGCCCAGGGTGTTCTCGATGATCGAGTGGTCGACGAACTCGATGATCATCTCGACGATGCTCTGCGCGCGGCCGGGGACGAGCTTGGCACGGGAGGCGATGACCGCCATCACCGTGAGCACGACGACGAGGATGATGAGCCGCACGAGCTGGACGCGGTTGAACTCGAACCACGTGCCGCCGAAGAGGATGGCGTCCGGGAAGAACTCGGAGATGCTCGGCGTGTGGAACTCGAAGCCCTCGGCGAGGAGGTTCGGAGTGGCGTCGGCGGTGTTCAGCGCGATCTCCCGTGGTCGTCGTGTCGGCATCCGCCCCGCCGATTCCGGCGGACGGGTGACGAGGCCCTGGGGCCTCGGCCGTCGCTGGCGTCAGCAGTCTGGATGGTCGTGCATGTCCTCTGATCCCCCACCGGGGTCGGGGATGCCGCGAGACGGTGCCGCCGGGCCGCGGACGAGCCGAGGTCGGGGAGGCGGCGTCGGAACGATCCGGGACCCGCCGAACCCACGGCTCACCCCGGAGGGGCGGTGTGGTGGAGTGTCACGGGGGCCGTTCCAGGCCACGCGAAGACTCCCCGAGCATATCAGAGCGTCACTGCTCCCGAGGGGGTTCCGCGACCTCCAGACGTGCACGTGAGCGCACCATCCCGACCGCCTCGGTGACAGCCGCCACGACCGCCCCCGCGAGCAGGGCGACGCCGAGCCAGGGCCGCGAGACCCAGCTCGCGTCACCGAGCAGCAGGAGCGCGATGACCAGCACGAACATCTTCACGAGCCAGCTTCCCATGAGCACCATGGCGTACGAGGTGCCGGGCAGCGGACGGGCGATCCGGGCGCTCACCACTGTGGGCAGGGTCACCACGAGAGCGAGGCCACTCCCGACCAGTGCGCCGGGCAGCGCGCCCGCGCCGCCGAGCAGCGCGGCGAGGAGGATGACGACCGCGTCGACGACGATCCCCGCGAGGATCGCGAGCAGCAGAGCCCGCATCAGCAGGCGGTCGTTGTGGCGGCGGGCGCGCGCGATCCCCTCGTCGCTCGGAGCGGCGGGATCGGGTCGGTCGGCGGCGGGCATCGGCGTCTCGGATTCCTCGGGGGTCTCGGGTCGGGTCGGGTCGAGTCGGGGCTGGGCTGGTCTGGGGCCGCAGCCGACGGGGTCAGCCGGCCTCGCGCTCGTGGGCGGGGCGGCGCCGGGCGGAGCGGCGGCGCAGCCGGGCGACCGGATCGATCGTCACCACGAAGGCGACGAGGAGCCCGATCCCCCAGAAGATCACGACGGTGCGCATGTCCACGAGGGCCGGAAGCAGCATCCCCACCGAGATCACGATCGCCCACATGTACATGATCAGGACCGCGCCGAGCTGCGAGTGGCCGATCGCGAGGAGGCGATGGTGCAGGTGGAGCTTGTCGGCGTGGAAGGGCGAGTGGCCCGAGCCGATGCGGCGGACGACGGCGAGCACGAAGTCGAGGAACGGGATGAACATGACGCCGATGGGCAGCAGGATCGGCAGGAACTGACCGATCACCTTCGCGTCGGACAGCTGCGCGGTGTCGATCTGGCCGGTCACCGTGATGGTGCTCGCGGCGAGGAGCAGGCCCAGGAGCATCGAGCCCGAATCGCCCATGAAGATCCTCGCGCGCGGCAGGTTGTGCGGCAGGAACCCCAGACAGGCGCCCACCATCGCGGCCGTGATCAGGGCCGCGAGCGAGGAGTAGTCCGTGGTCGAGGCGCTGCGGGTGAGCATGTAGGCGTAGGCGAAGAACGCCGTGCCGCCGATCGCCATGACTCCTGCGGCCAGGCCGTCCAGACCGTCCACGAAGTTCACGGCGTTCATCGAGACCACCACGACGAGCACCGTGAGGATGATGGCGCTGCGCGAGGACAGCAGGGTGACGCCGCCGATGGGCAGGGACACCAGACGCACGCCCTCGGCGGCCAGCAGGACGGCGGCGAGCACCTGGCCCGCGAGCTTGGTGACCCAGTCGAGGTCCCATTTGTCGTCGGCGGCGCCCAGGAGGGCGACGATCCCGGCCGCGGCGAGGATCGCCCAGGGCTGGCTGCTCTCGTGGAACAGGCCGTGGAGGAACGGGATGCGGCTGGCGATGAGCATCGCCGCGGCGACCCCCACCAGGATCCCCAGTCCCCCGAGACGCGGGGTCACGACCGTGTGGACGTCGCGCGAGCGGACCGCCGTCATCGCCCCGATCCTGCGCGCCATGAGGCGCACCGCGGGTGTGAC
The DNA here is from genome assembly GCF_022346485.1 of Brachybacterium sp. ACRRE. NCBI lineage: Bacteria > Bacillati > Actinomycetota > Actinomycetes > Micrococcales > Dermabacteraceae > Brachybacterium > Brachybacterium sp. ACRRE. The sequence goes on from NZ_JAKRMO010000001.1 coordinate 67,651, forward strand.
CAGGAAGGTCACCGCCGCCGCGAGGAGCAGGACGAACAGGTAGATCCTCACGCGGGGCGGCTCCCGCTCCCGGTCTCCCCGGGTCCGTCGGCGGAGGCATCGGGGCCTGCGGAGGAGTCGGAGTCGGCGGTGCCGGCGGAGGCGTCCACGACGTCGACGTCGGCATCGACGTCCGCTTCCGTCCCGGACTCGACGGGCGCGACCAGCGGGGTGGAGCCGGCGGCGGCGAAGGCGTCGGCGCCGATGTCCTCGACGTTCTCCTCGCCCGCCGTGGGTGCGGTTGCGTCGGCCTCGGTCGCCGCGTCCGTCGCCCCCTCCGACGCTCCCTGCGCCGTCGCCCCGTCGGCGTCGGCCGCGGTCCCGTCGGCATCGGAGTCGACCTCGCCGGCGTCGGTCCCGGCTGCGGATCCGCCCTCGGGTTCCTCGGGCTCGGGCGCGGTGAAGATGTCGCCGACGGCCTCGATGATCTGCTCGCGGGTGAGCGCGCCCTCGCGGACGATCTCGGCGGGCTCGACCGTGGTGTCGATGATCGTGGAGGCGGTGCCCAGGCGCGCGGGGCCCCCGTCGAGGTAGACGTCGACGCGGTCGCCGAGCTGGGTGGCGGCGTCCATGACGCTGAGCGCCGCGGGCTTGCCGTGGCGGTTCGCGCTCGAGACGGCGAGCGGGCCGGTGCGGCGCAGCAGCTCGAGGGTGACCTCGTCGTCGGGCATGCGCAGGGCGACGGTGCCCCGGGTCTCCCCGAGGTCCCAGTTCAGCGAGGGCTGCGCGGTGAGGATCAGGGTGAGCGCGCCGGGCCAGAAGGCCTCGGTGAGGCGCTCGGCGTACTCGGGGACGTCGACCGCGAGTCCCAGCAGCACGGCGGGGTCACCGACGAGGACCGGCGGCGGGGCGTCGCGCCCGCGGTCCTTGGCGTCCAGGAGCGCCTGCACGGCGTCCGGGGTGAAGGCGTCCGCGCCGATGCCATAGACGGTGTCGGTGGGGAGCACGATCAGACCGCCGTCGGAGAGGGCGTCCTGGGCGGCCTGGAGGCCCTCGTCGCGGGTGGCTTCGTTCGTGGTGTCGTACACGCTCACGGCGCTCAGTCTCTCATCTCGTGCTGGGGGTGGACGGGTCGGCGCGGAGGGCGACCAGGAAGCGGTCGCGGTCGGTGAGGTCGCGGACCGTGCGGATGTCGGTGAAGGAGCCCGTGCCGTGGGCGAGGGCTCGCGTCGAGGAGCCCTGCACGTCGGCGTGCTCCATCACGAGCAGACCGCCGGGGCGCAGCAGGCGCGCGGCGAGGGCGATCACGGAGCGGGGCACGTCGAGTCCGTCCGCTCCCCCGCCGAACAGGGCGCGGGCGGGATCGTGCTCGCGCACCTCCTGATCACGGGGGATCGCATCGGCGGGGATGTAGGGCGGGTTCGCGAGCACCGCGTCGACGCCGCCGGCGCGGGCGCCGAGCGCGGCCTCCGGGTCCGCGAGCAGACGCGCGTCCCCCACGTCGCCCGCGCGGACTGCTCCCCGCTCCGGGTCCACGGCCGCGAGGTTCTGCGCGGCCAGGTCCCGGGCGGCGGGGTCGATCTCGAGGGCGAGGACGCGAGCTGCGGGCATCTCGTCGAGGACGGCGGCGGCGAGGGCGCCGCTCCCGGTGCAGAGGTCCACGACCGTGCGCACGTCGTGGGACCGTGCGTGCTCGAGCAGCAGATCGATCGCGAGCTCGGTCTCCGGGCGCGGGATGAACACGCCGGGAGCGGTGGCGAGCTGGAGGCGGCGGAACGGGGCGCGGCCGAGGATCAGCTGCAGGGGCTCCCTGCGCTCGCGGCGGGCCACCAGCTCCTCGAGGCGCGCGTCGAAGTCCTCCGGGAGCGCATCGAGCATGACCAGTGGCCCGTCGGCTCGCGCAGCGGCTTCGATGAGGGTGCGGGACTCGGCGCTCGAGGACACGATGCCCGCCCCGCCCAGACGGGCGGTCGTGCGCGACAGCGCGCTGCGCAGGCGCATCCGCACGTCGTCGCTCACAGCTCCCCCTCGGCGGCGTCGCGCAGGCGCTGCTCGGCCTCGGCGCGGCGGGAGGAGTCGATGAGGGCGTCGAGGTCGCCGGCGAGGACGGCCTCGAGGTTGCCGGCCTTGAAGCCGGTGCGGTGGTCGGTCACCCGCGACTCGGGGAAGTTGTAGGTGCGGATCCGCTCGGAGCGGTCGACGGTGCGCACCTGGGAGCGGCGGCTCGCGGAGGCCTCGGCATCCTGCTCGGCGCGGCGCGCCTCGAGCAGGCGCGAGCGCAGGATCCGCATCGCCTGCTCGCGGTTCTGCAGCTGGCTCTTCTCGTTCTGGCAGGAGACGACGATGCCGGTGGGCAGGTGGGTGATGCGCACGGCGGAGTCCGTCGTGTTCACGCTCTGCCCGCCCGGCCCGGAGGAGCGGAAGACGTCGATGCGCAGGTTCGCCGGGACCATCTGCTCGGCGAGCAGCTCGGCCTCGTCGGTCTCGTCGGCCTCGGGCATCACCAGGACGCCGACGGCCGAGGTGTGGATGCGACCGGCGGACTCGGTGACCGGCACGCGCTGGACCCGGTGGACCCCGCCCTCGTGCTTGAGGTGCGCCCAGACGCCGTCGGCCGCTCCCCCGCCCGCACTGCCTGTCGCGCCACCGGTCCCGACTCCGCCGCCGACGGCGGACGAGCCCGCCCGGATCGAGAGGGTCGCGTCCTTGATGCCGCCCAGGTCGGAGTCGGTGGAGTCGATGACCTCGAGCGTCCAGCCCCGGGAGAGCGCGTACTGCCGGTACATGCGCAGCATCTCCGCAGCGAACAGGGCGGATTCCTCACCGCCGGCGCCGGCTTTGATCTCCATGAGCACGTCCCGGGAGTCGTCCTCGTCGCGCGGGGCGAGCAGCTCTCGCAGGTGCTCGCGGAGGGTCGCGACGCGCTCGGCGTCCCGCTCGGCCTCGGCCGCGAACTCGGGGTCGTCTACGGCGAGCTCGCGCGCGGCGTCGCGGTCCTCGGCCGCGCCGCGCAGCTCGCGCAGCGCGGTGACGATCTGGTCGACCTCGGCGTAGCGGCGCCCCACGCGGCGGGCGCGGGAGGCGTCGGCGTGCAGGGCGGGGTCCGCCATGCGCCGCTGCAGCTCGGCGTGCTCGGCCTCGAGGGCGCTCAGCCGCTCGAGCGGGAGGCCGTCGAGGTCATCAGCGGAATGCGCCACGGCCTCTCCTCGGATCAGAACACCGGCAGGATCTTGTCATCGCCGGGCCGGGAGGCCGGATGACACGACACCGGCGGCTCCCCAGGGGGAACCGCCGGTGTCGGAAGCGCTGTTACTTGGACTTCTTGCCGTAGCGGGCCTCGAAGCGGGCCACGCGACCGCCGGTGTCCAGGATCTTCTGCTTGCCCGTGTAGAACGGGTGGCAGGCGGAGCAGACCTCGGCGCGGATCTCGCCGTCGCCCTTGGTGCTGCGGGTGGTGAACGTGTTGCCGCAGGTGCAGGTCACCTGGGTCACGTGATAATCCGGGTGGATGTTCGCCTTCATGATCTCTCCTTCGTGAGGTCGCTGGGTCGGTGCCCGACGGGCGCCGTGAACCAGAACCGACGCCCGATTGTGCCACGTGCGCGCGAGCGGGCACACCCCACGACGCGCGGGGGTGACGAACTCCCCACGGGGAGGCGGCCCGGCCCGTCCGTCCCTCAGGCGGACTCGCGGACCACGAGCCGGTAGGGCACGGTGCGCGCGGCCCCGCCGTCTGCCGCGCTCAGCCGTCCGGTGAACAGCCCGTCCACGAGGTCGACCGCTTCGCGGGCCACGGCCTCGAGGTCGACGCCGATGGTCGTGAGCTCGGGAGAGACGAGCTCCCCCAGCGCGAGGCCGTCGACGCCCGTGACGCGCACGTCCTCGGGCACGTTCAGGCCTCGGGTGCGCAGCGCCTTGAGCACCTGCAGGGCGTGCACGTCGTTCCAGGCCATGAGGGTGTCCGCGCCGGCATCGAGGGCGGCCTCGACCTGCGCCGGGATGCCGTCGGCCGACGCCGGGACGAGGTCCACCGCATCGATCTGCCGGCCGACGGCCTCCCGCATCTGGTGCGCGCGGCGGCTCTCCCCGTCCTGGGCGCTGTCGAGCACGGCGACGCGCGCGGCGCCGGACCTCTTCAGGTGCGCGGCGAGCTCGGACATCGCGTCCTCCTCCGCGAAGCGCACGCCGGCACCGTCGGCCTCCTGGAGGTCGAGGCGCACGAGCGGCATGCGCGCGGGGACGATCTCGTCGGCGTCGGCCGGGAGGCTGTAGCCCAGAAGGGCGTCGGCCCGGCGCACGAGCTCGGTCGCGATCGCCTCGGCCTCCGCTCCGTTCTCGGTCTCGGCGACGACGACGTTCCAGCCGCGTCGCGCGCTCTCGCGGATCACGGCGGCGGCGATCTCCGGGAAGAACGTGTTGGTGAGCTCGTTGACCAGCAGGCCCAGGGTGGGCGGCCCCTGGGAGACGAGACCGCGCCCGAAGCGCGAGGGCCGGTAGTTCAGCTCCTCGGCCGCTGCGAGCACGCGCTCGCGGGTGTCGGGGCTGATGCCGGGCATGTCGTTCATGGCCCGGGTGACCGTCTGCCGCGAGACGCCGGCGCGCGTGGCGACGTCGACGATGGTGGCGCGCCGGGCGCCCGTCGTCCGGTCCGTCCGCGCACCGGCGCTCTCACGGCTTCTGCTCACGCAACGTCCTCCCGAAGATCCAGCCACGCGACCTGCTCGGGGGTCAGCTGCACCGAGAGGCCTTCCATAGAGGATCGCATCTCCGCGATGGAGCGGGGGCCGAACAGCGGGAACGTGGGGAACGGCTGGGCGAGCACGTAGGCGAGCGCGATCGCGGTGGGCGGCACGCCGAACTCGCGGGCGAGGGTGCGGGCGCGCTCGAGGCGCTCGAAGTTGCCGTCGGAGTAGTAGCAGCGCACGAGCTCGGCGTCCGAGCGGTCCTCGGGCGCGGCGCGGCCGGTGAAGAAGCCCCGCGCCTGCGAGGACCAGGGGAAGAGCGGGATCTTCCGCTCCTCGAGCCAGGCCTTCGAGTCCGGGTCGGTCGCGTGCACGCAGCCGGCCCAGGGGACGTCGAGCGCCTCGGCGAGACCGAAGTGGTTGCTCAGCAGGCTGAAGCCCTGCTTGCCGTGGGCCGCGGCGTACGCGTTCGCCTCGTCGACGCGCGCGGGCGTCCAGTTCGAGCCGCCGAACGCACGGATCCGGCCGGCCTCGAGATGCTCGTTGAGCACGTCGACGAACTCGCCGACGGGGATCTCGAGGTTGTCCCTGTGCATCATGTAGAGATCCGCGTAGTCGGTCTGCTGGCGCTCGAGCGACTCCAGCAGCTGGCGGCTCAGCGACGCGGGGTCGCAGTGCGGGGTGTGCGCGCCCTTGGTGATCACCACGACGTCCTCGCGGATGCCGCGGTTCGTGATCCACTGCCCGAGCTGGACCTCGTGGTGACCGCCGCCGTAGATGTATGCGGAGTCGAAGGTGGTGCCGCCGGCCTCGACGAAGGCGTCGAACAGGGCGGAGGCGTGGGCGAGGTTCGGCTGGTTGTCGCAGCCCATGACCAGGCGGGAGATCTTCTTGCCGACCCCCGGGATCTCGCCGTAGGGCATGGCGGGGTGCTCGCCGTCCTCCCGCACGCGCAGCGGGGCGCCGGAGACGGTGGGGATCGCGGAATCCTCGCGCTCGAACGGATAGCGCAGGCCGATCTGCTCGCGCCAGTCGTCGAGCGCGCGGGCCTGGCCGAGGCTCACCTCGAGGTCGAGCTCGGGCACCTCGGACCGTCCCGCGGAGACGGCGCGGGCGAGGGCATCCGCCTCCAGGGCGTAGGGGTGGGCGCGCTCCACGCGGATCTCGCGCGGCTCCTCCCCCGCCACGTCGAGGTGGATCACGGTGTCCTCGCCGAGCGTCCACGGATCCTCGAGACGGATCACGCCGCGGCCGCCGGTGATGGTCGCGGACTGCGGATCCGCCAGGCGCACACCGGTGCGCAGGCTCGCGGTGGCGCCGCCGGGGAAGGTGAGCTCCGCGGTCGCCCATTCGTCGACGCCCGTGGGGCCGACAGTGCCTGCGGCGGAGAGCGAGGCGGGCTCGACGACGGTGCGCCCGGCGGCGGCCCCGGCGACCAGGCGCGCGAAGGACAGCGGGTAGCAGCCGACGTCGAGGATCCCGCCGCCGGCGATCTGCGGATCGAACAGACGGCCCTCGCGCGCCCCGGTGTCGAAGGAGAACGAGGCGTCGACGTGCGCGAGCTCGCCGATCGCGCCCTCGCGCACGAGGTCGAGCACCTGGAGGGTCTGCGGATGGAAGCGGTACATGAAGGCCTCGAGCAGGACGCGCCCGGTGCGGCGGGCGACGTCCGCGACGGCCATCGCGGTGCCGTGGTTCGCCGCCAGCGGCTTCTCGCACAGCACGTGCTTGCCGGCCTCGAGGGCGGCGACGCTCAGGCGCGCGTGCTCGGTGTGCACCGTGGAGACGTACACGGCGTCGACCGCGTCGGAGGCCAGCACCTCCTCGTAGGTGCCGATCACGGCGCCCGGGTCCTCGGCGATGCCGAACTCGCGCGCGAACTCGCGGGCCCGCTCCGGATCGCGGCTGCCCGCGCCCACGAGCACGCCGAGCTCGCTGTGCGGTAGCTGGCCCGCGAAGCGACGGGCGATCGAACCGGGGCCGAGCACGGCCCAGCGCAGGCGTGCGGAACCGCCGGGCGCGGCCGAGGCCGCGCGCTCCGTGCTGCTGGCGTCGTGGGTGGGTGCGCTGCTGTCGGTGCTCATGGATGCGACCTCGCTGTCGAAGGGTGGGGAGCTGCGGAAGGCGGGTGCTGCGGGCGGGTGCCGGACGAGGGCCGCACCGGGACCGCCGCGACCCGTCGGCGGTGCGTGAACGTTCACGACAGGGATCACGCTACACGTCCGTCGAGCGCGCCGCCATACCTCGCGGATCTGCACCCGGGTGCGAAGACCCCTTGAGGGACCCCGGGCCGGCCGCACAGCGATGCACAGAAGAGCCGCCCCGTGTCCGGTCGGCGCCGCGAGGTCCACGGACGGCTGTGACCCTTGACACCCTCGGGGGCGGATGCCATAGTCCTGGCCAGCTGTGAACGTTCACGGCCCTGATCGCCTGCTCGATGACGAGGAGAGCCCATGCACCCACCCACGCGACGACATGTCCTGCGAGGCCTCGGTCTCGCAGGTCTGGCAGCGGGAGGACTGGCCGCCTGCGGCTCCTCCCCCACGATCTCCGACGACCCCGACGAGCTGGTCATGTGGTACTGGAACCGCTCGGCCAGCCCGAAGCTCCTCGAGCAGGCCGCGAAGAACGTCCCCGGCACCGACCGGCACGTGCGCGCCGACGTCATCGGCACCACCTTCGACACCAAGCTGCGCACGAGCCTCGCGGGCGGCGCCTACATCCCGGACATCACGTACATCAACTCGAACAACGCCCTCTACTTCCGCAACGAGCACCAGTTCCTGGACATGAACGACCTGGGGGCCGCCCAGCACGCGGACGACTACTACGAGTGGAAATGGAAGCTCGGGATCACGCCCGAGGAGCGCTTCTGCTTCTTCCCTCTCGACATCGGCCCCACCGGCTTCTACTACCGCCAGGACGTGTTCGAGAAGGCGGGGCTGCCGACGGAACCGGACGAGGTCTCCTCCGCGGTCTCGACGTGGAAGGACTGGATCGCACTCGGCGCCGAGCTCCGAAAGGCGACCGGCTCCGCGCTCGTCAACACCGCGCAGTCCATCTACGAGCAGTTCCTCAACGCGAGCCCCGAGCGCTACCTCGACGCCGAGGACACGCCCCTGTACACGGCCGAGGGCTCGGCGGTGCGCGAGGCCTGGGACACGGCCGTCGCCGCGATCGACGCGCACATCACCGCGGGGATCCCGGACGCCCGCGGCACGGACCAGAACGCCGCGTGGTCCAGCGGGAAGACCGCCGGCCACGTGAACGCCTCGTGGTGGTCCCAGATCATCCAGGAGTCCGCGCCCGACTCCGCGGGCCTCTGGCGCCTGGCCGACCAGCCCGTGCGCCCGGGGAACTCAGGAGGCTCCTTCGCCGCGATCCCCCACACCTGCAAGGACCCGGAGGCCGCCTTCGCCTTCATCCGCTGGATCAACACCCCGGACCACCAGGCCGAGGCCTACAACGACGTCCAGCTCTTCCCCTCAGCACCAGCCTCCTACGAGAGCGGGACCATGAAGTACGCCGGCGACTTCTTCGGGGACCAGGATCCGCTCGCCTTCTTCTCGCACGCCGCCGAGCAGGTGCCGGAATCGTTCATCAGCACGTGGGAGAGCGTCGTCTCCGGCAGCTTCACCCTCGAGATCACCAACGTCGAGACCGCCGGCAAGGACCCGGACCGCGCATGGGCCGATGCGATCGCCGCCGCCGAGAAGGCCCTGCGCAAACGAGGAGTCCAGCGATGAGCGTCATGACCACTCCCCCGCCCGTCGACGCGGCCAGGCCCTCCACCGCGGCCGTCCCGCGCACCCGGGCCCGCGGCTGGAGAGGAGTGCTCTCCCACTGGCCGCAGTACGTCGCGATCGCCCCGTTCTACGTGCTCTTCCTGGTGTTCGGGCTGTTCCCGATCGTGTTCTCGATCGTGCTCTCCTTCACCGACTGGGACGGCATGGGCGAGATCCGCTTCGCCGGGCTCTCCCAGTACATCTACCTCGTGCAGGACTCCCGCTTCTGGAACGCCGTCGGGAACACGTTCATCATCTGGTTCCTCTCCACGGTCCCGATGCTCTTCCTGGCGCTCGTCATCGCGTTCCTGCTGCACCAGAACATCCGCTTCCGCGGGTTCTACCGGGTGGCCTTCTTCCTGCCGAACGTCACCAGCATGGTCGCGATGGCGATCGTCTTCGGCTCGGTCTTCTCCGACTCCTTCGGACTCGTGAACTCGGCGCTGACCGCACTGCACCTCGACTCCGTCCCCTGGCTCTCGAGCAGCCTGGGCATCAAGGTCACCATCGCCGTGATGGTGATCTGGCGGTTCACCGGCTACAACGCGATCATCTACCTCGCCGGGCTCCAGTCGATCCCGACGGACCTGTACGACGCCGCGAAGACCGACGGCGCCTCCACCTGGCAGATCTTCACCCGCGTGACGATCCCGATGCTGCGTCCGATCATCCTGTTCACCGTCATCACCTCGACCGTCGGCGGGCTGAGCCTGTTCACCGAGCCGCAGGTGCTGCTCGGCGACGCCGGCGGCAACGGCGAGGCCGGCATGACGATCGTGCTCTACCAGTACAACCAGGCGTTCACGCAGTTCGACTTCGGGTACGGCTCGGCGATCGCCTGGGCCCTGTTCGTCTTCGCCTCCGTGTTCGCGATCATCAACTGGCGTCTGCTCAGCGAGCGCAGGGACACGCCCCGTCGGACCGGCAGGAAGGCACGCTCATGACCACCGCCGACCCCACCCGCACCTCAGGACCGCCGGCCCCCGGAGGCGGCGCAGCCCCGCGCGGGAGCACCCGGCCGGGGCTGCGCACAGCGGGCGACCGCGCCGCGATCGCGCGCGACCGCCTCGAGAAGGTGATCACGCATCTTCTGATCCTCGTCGGCGTCGTGCTGTCGGTCTTCCCGTTCTACTGGCTCGCGGTGATGTCGACGTCGACGACCGCGCAGATCTTCGGGTACCCGCCGCGTCTCACCTTCGGCACGAGCCTCGCGGAGAACCTCAGGAACCTCTTCTCGAGCGTGGACATCCTCTCCGCCCTCGTGAACACCATCATCGTGTCCGCGCTGTGCGCCGTGCTGGTGATGTTCTTCGACTCCCTCGCCGCCTTCGCCTTCGCGAAGTACGACTTCCCGGGCAAGAACGCGCTGTTCGTGCTGATGATCGCGACGTTCCTGATCCCTGGGAGCCTCTCGCTGGTGCCGAGCTTCATCCTCATGTCGAAGATCGGCTGGGTGGGGACGCTGCAGGCGCTCATCGTCCCGGGCGCTGCGAACGCCTTCGGCATCTTCCTGCTGCGGCAGATGGCGAGCTCATCGATCCCCGACGAGCTCGTGGAGTCCGCCCGGATCGACGGCGCAGGCTTCTTCACCATCTATCGCAGGATCGGCGTGCCGATGATGCGCGGCGGCCTCGCGTTCCTGGGCATCTTCACGTTCATCACCGCATGGAACGACTACGTGTGGCCGCTGATCGTGCTGGTCGACCCGAAGCGCCAGACCCTGCAGACCGCCCTGCAGAACCTGAACTCGCTCTACCTCACCGACTACGGGATGGTCATGGCGGGCGCGCTGGTCAGCGTGCTGCCGCTGATCGGCGTGTTCATCATCGGCTCGCGCCACTTCATCGCGAACATCGCGGCGGGCGCGATCAAGGGATGACGGAGCGGGGATGACGACGGCGGGGCGAGCACCGAAGTGCCCGCCCCGCCGTCGTCGGACCCGGGAGACCGGTCCCGAGAGCTCACTCCCGCGAGAGGTCAGTCGCCGGAGCGGCCGCCCACGCTGGGGGTGTTCTTGGAGACCGTCATCAGGAACTCGGTGTTCGACTGGGTCTTCTTCACGCGCTCCAGGAGCAGCTCGAGCGCCTGCTGCTGATCGAGGGCGCCGAGGACGCGGCGGAGCTTCCACATGATGGCAAGCTCCTCCTTGCCCATGAGCTCCTCCTCGCGGCGGGTGCTCGAGGCGTTGACGTCCACCGCCGGGAAGATGCGCTTGTCCGCGAGGTTCCGCGAGAGGCGCAGCTCCATGTTGCCGGTGCCCTTGAACTCCTCGAAGATGACCTCGTCCATCTTGGAACCGGTCTCCACCAGGGCCGAGGCGAGAATGGTCAGCGAGCCGCCGTTCTCGATGTTGCGTGCGGCGCCGAAGAAGCGCTTGGGCGGGTACAGCGCCGAGGCGTCGACACCGCCGGAGAGGATACGACCCGAGGCCGGGGCGGCCAGGTTGTAGGCGCGCGAGAGACGGGTGAGCGAATCCAGCAGCACCACCACGTCCTTGCCCATCTCCACGAGGCGCTTGGCGCGCTCGATCGCGAGCTCGGCCACGATCGTGTGGTCCGAGGCGGGCCGGTCGAAGGTCGAGGCGATGACCTCGCCCTTCACCGTGCGCTGCATGTCGGTGACCTCCTCGGGGCGCTCGTCGACGAGCACGACCATGAGGTGGGCCTCGGGGTTGTTCGTGGTGATCGCGTTCGCGATCTGCTGCATGATGATCGTCTTGCCGGCCTTCGGGGGCGCGACGATGAGGCCGCGCTGGCCCTTGCCGATCGGCGAGACGAGGTCGATGATGCGCGGCGCGACCGCGTTGGGGGCGGTCTCCAGGCGCAGGCGCTCGTCCGGGTAGAGCGGGGTGAGCTTGCCGAAGTCCACGCGCTGACGGGCGCGATCGGGGGTGAGCCCGTTGACGGTGTCGACCTGCAGCAGCGGGGCGTACTTGCCCTGCTGGTTGCCGCCGCGGTTGCGGCGGTTGCGCCCGCCGCCCTGCTGCGGCTGCTCCTGGCGCTGCTCCTCGCCGTCCTTGGGCGCCCGCACGAGGCCCGTGATCGCGTCGCCCTTGCGCAGCCCGCTCTTGCGGACCATGTTCATGGAGACGTAGACGTCGCTCGCGCCGGGCAGGTAGCCGGTGGTGCGCACGTAGGCGTTGTTGTCGCGCACGTCGAGGATGCCGGCGACGCTCACGAGCTCCTCGCCCTCGCGGACCTGCTGCTCGTCCTCGCTGCCGCCGCCGTCCTGCTGCGGGTTGTCGCCGCCGTTGCGGCCGCGGCGCTTGCGATCGCGCGAGCGGTTGCGGGAGCGGCGGTTGCGACCGTCCTCGGAGTCTCCGCGGCCGCCCCGGCCGCCCTGGTCGTTGCGGCTCATGTCGGAGTCCTCACCCGTGCGATCGGGCAGCTCGATGTCCTCGAGACGGGGACGCGACCCGCGTCCGCCCTGATCGCCGTGGTCGTTGCGGTCGTTGCTGTCCTTGCGGTTGTCCCGGTCCTTGCGGTTCTCGCGGCCCGCACGGTCGCCGCGGTCCTGGCGATCCTGTCGGTCGCCACGGTCCTGACGGTCGCCGCGATCCTGTCGGTCGCCGCGCTGGCGGCCCTCGCCCTGGTCGCCGCGCTCCTGGCGCTCGGAGCGATCGCTCCGCTCCGCGCGCTCAGGGCGTTCGTTGCGCTCGTTGCGCTCGTTGCGCTCCTGACGGTCCTCGCGGCCGCGGCGCTCCTGGCGCCCGCCCGTGCCGCGCTCGTCCTGCGTGGGCAGATCCAGGCCGAGGTCCAGGACGTCGGCCGACGACGCCGAGCCCTCGGAGGCTCCGCTCGTCGTCGCCGCCTTCTGCGGGGCGGTCTCGCCCGCTGCCGCGGACGTCGACGCGGTGGCCTCCGGCGCGCTTTCGGTCGGAGCGGTGCTCTTCGGGGCCGTGGTCTTCGGGGCGGAGGAGCCGCCCCCGTTGATCGCGTCGATGAGCTCGCCCTTGCGGAGGCGACGCGCCCCCTTGATGCCGAGCCCGGCAGCGATCTGCTGCAGCTCGGGAAGCTTCTTCGCCGCGAGCGACGTGCTGTCGCCCTGCGGTGCGGTGGTGTCGTTCACCCAGGTTCCTTCCTGTGGATCGCGCGGCGCGCATCCGTGATGAGTGCATGAGCTGCGCGGCGACCGGGCCGGTGGACGGCGGGGTTCGCGGCAGTCCTCTCCCCGAGGGCGGCCGTGGCGCACAGCGCACGGAAGCACGCGAACGCGGCGTCGCCGGGGATTCTCTGGGGTACGTCCTCACCCGGGACCTCTCTGCACCCACTGTGCGGAAGTCTCCGGGCCGTGGTCGCCGGCACTGGGCCGGGCCGATCACGTCGTCGGACGCGGCTTCAAGGTACCACAGGCTCCGCACCGGTCGATGAGAGTCCGACACGGGCGATGCGCCATGCGCGGGGGTCGTCGACCACGCGTCGCACGAGCGGCGCGAGCTCGGGTCCCGCGCCGTCGATGACCAGCACGGACGGGCCCGCGCCGGAGATCACGGCGGGGTATCCCTCGCTGCGCAGCACGCGCACGAGCTCGACGCTCTGCGGCATGCCCGGGGCGCGGTACTCCTGGTGCAGGCGGTCCTCGGTCGCGGGCAGCAGCAGCGAGGGGTCGCTCGTGAGCGCGTGCACCAGCAGAGCGGCCCGAGCCGCGTTGAACGCTGCGTCGGCGTGGGGCACCGTCTCGGGCAGCAGCGAGCGGGCCGCGCTCGTGGCGAGCCGGGCCGTCGGCAGCAGCACGACGGGGCGGATCGCGGGCTCCTGCGCGGGCCCGCTCCCGCTCTGCCCGGCCCCGTTCCCGCGCTGCGCCCGGTCGCCGGGCGTCGCGAGATCGAGGCGCTCCGCGCGGGCGCCGGCGCGGTCCGTCCAGGAGAGGACCACGCCGCCCAGCAGAGCCGGGGCGGCGTTGTCCGGGTGGCCCTCCATCTCGGTCGCCAGGTCCAGGAGCACCTGGTCGTCCAGGGCCTCCGGCTCGGAGACCAGGAGGCGCGCGAGCATGAGGCCGGCGACGGTCGCCGCCGCGCTCGAGCCCAGGCCGCGCCCGTGCGGGATCCGGTTGCGGCAGTGCAGCCGCACCCCGGCCTGCGGGGCGCCCGCGTGGTCGAGGCCCCGGCGCAGGGCGCGCACCACGAGGTGGTCCTCCCCCGCCGGGACGTCGCCCGCGCCCTCCCCCTCGACGGTGACCTCGACCCGGCCGGTGGTGGCCTCGAGCTCGAGGTCGTCGACGAGGTGCAGGGCGAGGCCCAGCGCGTCGAAGCCCGGCCCCAGGTTCGCGCTGGTGGCGGGCACGCGCACGCCGACGCGCTCGGTGGTGATCCTCATGCCGGGCGGCTCACAGCCCCATCGCGTCGGCCGCGGCCTCGACGTCGACCGGGATGACGGTCGGGGTCAGGTCCTGGCGGGTCAGCGCGGTGTCGATGTCCTTGAGCCCGTTGCCGGTGACGGTGATCGCGATGGTCGCACCGCGGGGCACGAGCCCCTTCTCGGCCTGCTGGAGGAGCCCGGCGACGCCCGCGGCCGAGGCGGGCTCGACGAAGATGCCGACCTCGCCCGCGAGCAGCGCCTGCGCATCGAGGATCTGGTCGTCGGAGACGGCGTCGATGAGGCCGCCCGAGTCGTCGCGCGCCGCGACGGCGAGGCTCCAGGAAGCGGGGGCGCCGATGCGGATCGCGGTGGCGACCGTCTCGGGATCGGTGATCGGGCGGCCGGCCTTGAAGGGCGCGGCGCCCTCTGCCTGGAAGCCCCACATGGCGGGGGCGGACCCGGTGATGCCCTTGTCGCGGTACTCGGTGTACCCCATCCAGTAGGCGGAGATGTTCCCCGCGTTGCCCACGGGAAGGATGTGGATGTCCGGCGCCTTGCCGAGCGCGTCGCAGACCTCGAAGGCGCCGGTCTTCTGGCCCTGGAGCCGGAAGGGGTTCACGGAGTTCACGAGCTCCACGGGGTGAGCGGCGTCGAGCTTGCGGGCGATCTCGAGGCAGGCGTCGAAGTTGCCCTCGACCTGGATGAGCTTCGCCCCGTGGACGACGGCCTGGGCGAGCTTGCCGGCGGCGATCTTGCCCTGCGGCAGCAGCACGGCGCAGGTGATCCCGGCGCGGGTCGCGTAGGCGGCGGCCGAGGCGCTGGTGTTGCCCGTCGAGGCGCAGACCACGGACTTCGCCCCGTCGGACACGGCCCGGGACATCGCGGAGACCATGCCGCGGTCCTTGAAGGAGCCCGTGGGGTTCATGCCCTCGACCTTGACGTGGACGTCGGCCCCGACCGTGCGCGAGAGGGTCGGCGAGTGGACGAGGGGCGTGCCGCCCTCGCCGAGGGTCAGCAGGGTGTCCTCGTCGGAGAACGGGAGGTGCTCGCGGTACTCGGCGAGCACGCCGCGCCACTGGTGTGCCATCGGGTCATTCTCCTTCGAGGCGGATCACGGAATCGATCGTGAGGACGGCGCCGGAGCTGTCCAGGTCGTCCAGGGCGGAGTCCATCGCGGACTCGAGCGCCCGGTAGGTGGCGATGCCGATGCGCGCGCGCTCGGGCTCGCCCTCCTCGGCCGGCTCCGTCTCCTGATGGATCGTCGAGATCGAGATGCCGTGGGAGGACAGGGTGCCGGCGACCTCGGCGAGCACGCCGGGCTTGTCCTGCACGGTGAGGGAGACGTAGAAGGCGTTGCGCAGCGCGTCGACCGGGATGATCCCGAGGTCCGCGTAGCGCGACTCGCGCGGGCCGACGCCGCCGTGCACGCGCTGGCGGGCGACGGTCACGAGGTCGCCCAGGACCGCGGACGCCGTGGGCGCGCCGCCCGCGCCCTGCCCGTAGAACATGAGGGAGCCGGCGGCCTCGGCCTCGACGAACACCGCGTTGTACGCCTCGGACACCGAGGCGAGCGGGTGGCTGTCGGGGAGCATCGCCGGGTAGACCCGCGCGGAGACGCGCTCCTCGCCCTCCTCCTCGACCCGCTCGACGATCGAGAGCAGCTTGATCGTGCGCCCCATGCGGGAGGCCGCGGCGATGTCCGCAGCGGTCACCGACGTGATGCCCTCGCAGTGCACGTCCTGCATGCCCACCCGGGTGTGGAAGGCGAGGGAGGCGAGAATCGAGGCCTTCGCGGCGGCGTCGTGGCCCTCGACGTCGGCCGTCGGGTCCGCCTCGGCATAGCCGAGCTCCTGTGCGCTGGACAGGGCGTCGTCGAAGGAGGCGCCGGTGCGGGCCATCGCGTCGAGGACGTAGTTCGTGGTGCCGTTGACGATGCCGAGCACCTTCTCGATCCGGTCGCCCGCGAGAGACTCGCGGATCGGCCGCACCAGCGGGATCGCACCGGCGACGGCCGCCTCGAAGTGCAGGTCGACGCCGTTCGCATCGGCCGCCTCGTAGAGGGCGACGCCGTCCTGCGCGAGCAGGGCCTTGTTCGCGGTCACGACGCTCGCGCCGTGCGACATGGCCTCGAGCAGCAGGGTCCGGGCGGGCTCGATGCCCCCCATCAGCTCGACGACGATGTCCGCGCCGGCGATCGCGGAGGCCGGATCATCGGTGAGCAGCGCGCGGTCCACGTGCTCCCCGCGGTCCTTGCCGAGGTCCGTCACGGCGATTCCCGTGACCTCGAGCGGGGCGCCGATGCGGTGCGCGAGCTCGTCTCCGCTGGTGCCGATGACGCGCAGCACGTCGGCTCCGACGGTGCCGGCGCCGAGCACGGCGACCCGCAGCGGGGCGTGGTCGGGCAGGGGATCAGTCATCAGTGGTCCTTCCGCAGAATCCGGGCGACGACGGGCGATTCCAGCGTGGCCAGCGGCCTTGAGGGCCCGCGGGCTCAGGAAACTGTATCCAACTCCGAGTCGCGAACGCGTCGCCATGTGTCCGTATGCGTCGAGCGCGGGGCGGCCGTGGTGGCGCCGCCTCCCTCAGCCGACGTCGAGGGCGAGCAGGTCCTCCTCGCTCTCGCGTCGCACGAGAGTGCGCCATCGGCCGTCCTTGACCGCGACCACCGGGGGCCGCGGCACGTGGTTGTAGTTCGAGGCCAGCGAGTAGCAGTAGGCGCCGGTCACGGGCACCGAGACGAGGTCCCCGCGCTGCACGTCGGCGGGCAGGTACTCGTCCTTGACCACGATGTCGCCGCTCTCGCAGTGCTTGCCGACCACGCGCACCACCTCGGGCTGGGCGTCGGAGACGCGTCCGGCGAGCAGGCACGAGTAGTCGGCGTCGTACAGGGCGGTGCGGACGTTGTCGCTCATCCCACCGTCGACCGAGACGTAGAGGCGATGGTGCGGTCCGCCCAGGCGCACGTCCTTCACGGTGCCCACCGTGTACAGGGTCTGGGTCGAGGGACCGGCGATCGCACGGCCGGGCTCAAAGGCCAGGTGGGGCACGTCGAGCTCGAGCTCGTGGCACTCCTTCTCGATGATCCCGGCGATCCCGCTCGCGAGCGCCTCGGGCGTCGAGGGCGTGTGCTGCGTGTTGTACATGACGCCGAAGCCGCCGCCGAGGTCGAGGTGCTCGATGGTGTGCCCGAGCTCCTCGCGGACCTGGGCAACGAGGTCGAGGACGCGGCGGGCGGCGACCTCGAAGCCGCCGACGTCGAAGATCTGGGAGCCGATGTGGGAGTGCAGGCCCACGAGATCCAGCTCGGGGCTCGCGAGCACCTCCCGCACGGCCGTCATGGCGTCGCCGGAGGTGATCGAGAGGCCGAACTTCTGGTCCTCGTGGGCGGTGGCGATGAACTCATGGGTGTGCGCCTCGACGCCCGTGGTCACGCGCAGCATGACGGGAGCGGTGACTCCCAGCTCGGACGCCACGTGCGCGGCCTGCCCGACCTCGGCGAGGGAGTCGATGACGATGCGGCCGACGCCCGCTTCGAGCGCCCGGGCGATCTCGCGATCGGACTTGTTGTTGCCGTGCAGCGCCATGCGCTCGGTCGGGAATCCGGCGCGCAGCGCGACGGCCAACTCCCCGCCGGTGCAGACGTCCAGTCCCAGGCCGTCCTCGTCGACCCAGCGGGCGACGGCCCCGCACAGGAACGCCTTGCCGGCGTAGTAGACGTCGGCCCCAGCGTGGGGGGCGAAGGCCGAGGTGAAGGCGTCGCGGAAGGCGCGAGACCGTGCGCGGAAGTCGTCCTCGTCCAGCACGAAGGCGGGGGTGCCCACCTCCTCGGCGAGCGTCGTGACGCTGACGCCGCCGACCTCGAGGGCTCCGTCCGCGTCGCGCCCGCAGGTGCTCGACCAGAGGCCCGGGATCAGGGTGTTGACATCGGTGGGATAGGGCAGCCAGGTGGGCGCGGCGTCGTTGCCGTGCAGGGCTCCTGCTTCATGGGCTCGCATCGCGCGTGGCCTCCTGGGTCGGGCGTCGGGGTCGGTCTTCGGAATCGGTCGTCGGGATCGGACGTACAGGGCGGCCGGATGCATGCGACGATCCGCCGCACGCGGCGATCGACCGCTCCGGCCGCGCTCCCGGGGCCGCGCGTCCGCGCGGAGGCGGACGCGGTCCCGAGGACGAACACTATGCGGCGCGGACGGGCGCTCGCTGGCCGTGTCCACGCAGTGAGGAGGCGCGCGCCCGTGCTCGCGCCGTCTCCGGCATCTCCCCTGGTGGCGAGCGAGGCGGCGACGACCCGGCGCACTCACGGCCAGGGCCCTCGGCGAGGCTTCGGACGCGAGGTCGCGCGGTCTTCGTGACCCCTCTCACTTGATAGCCTGGCGGTGTCGTCCCACACGTCAGGAGGCCCCTGTGGCATCGCAAGAACTGCACGATCTGGTGGTCGTCGCCAACCGTCTCCCGGTCGACGCGAAGACCCTTCCCGACGGCGCCACGGAGTGGGTGACGAGCCCCGGCGGTCTGGTGACCGCGATGGAGAGCGTGATGCGGAACGTCGACTCGGCCGCGTGGGTGGGCTGGGCCGGCTCCCCGGGCGAGGCGCCCGAGCCGTTCCGGGCCGACGGCATGGACCTGTACCCGGTGAGCCTGGATGCGACGGACATCGAGAAGTACTACGAGGGCTTCTCCAACGGGACGCTCTGGCCGCTCTACCACGACGTGATCGTCGACCCCGCCTACCACCGCACCTGGTGGGACACCTATGTGAGCGCGAACCGCCGCTTCGCGAAGGCCGCGGCCGCCGTCACCGCGCCCGGCGGCACGATCTGGGTGCACGACTACCAGCTCCAGCTCGTGCCCGAGATGATCCGCTCCGAGCGGCCCGACGTCCGCATCGGCTTCTTCAACCACATCCCTTTCCCGCCCGTCGAGCTCTTCAGCCAGCTGCCCAAGCGCAACCAGGTGCTGCGCGGACTGCTGGGCGCGGACCTCGTGGGCTTCCAGCGCGAGAGCGACACCCTGAACTTCCTCGCCTCAGTGCGCCACCTGCTGGGGTACCAGGTCGACCAGCGCACCGTCACCGTGCCCGGGATCGGCGCGGTCGAGCCGCGCGACGTGATCGCCGGGACCTTCCCGATCTCTCTCGACACCCAGGCCGTCACCGCGCTGACCGACGACCCCGAGATCCAGGAGCGCGCCCGCCAGCTGCGCCACGACCTCGGGGATCCCGAGAAGGTCGTGCTGGGCGTGGACCGTCTCGACTACACCAAGGGCATCCGCCACCGCCTCAAGGCCTGGGGAGAGCTGCTGAACGACGGCTCGATCGACCCGCGCGAGACCGTTCTCGTGCAGGTCGCGACGCCCTCGCGCGAGAGGGTCGACGCCTACCGTCAGCTGCGCGACGAGGTCGAGCTGACCGTCGGCCGCATCAACGGCGACCACGCCCCCATCGGCCGCCCGGCCATCTCCTACCTGCACCGCTCCTTCAACCGCCGGGACATGACGGCGCTGTACATGGCGGCCGACGTGGTGCTGGTGACCGCCCTGCGCGACGGCATGAACCTCGTGGCCAAGGAGTACGTCGCCTCGCGCCCCGACCTGCGCGGTGTGCTGGTGCTCTCCGAGTTCGCCGGCGCGGCCGACGAGCTGCGCGCCGCCCTGCTGGTGAACCCGCACGACATCGACGAGCTGAAGTCCGCGGCGCTGCGTGCGCTCAGCATGCCGGAGGAGGAGCAGGAGGAGATGATGACCTCGCTGCGCCGGCAGGTGCTCGACCACGACGTGCAGTCCTGGGCGAAGCACTTCCTCGACGAGCTCGAGGCCGTCGGCGAGCCCGCTCCCCCGTCGGCCCCGATCATCCGTCTGTCCGGGACCGAGTCCCCGGATGCCGCGCAGCTCGACGCAGCGCTGGAGGCGTTCGCCGACACCCCGCGCATCCTCGTCGCCTCGGACTTCGACGGCGTGCTCGCACCGATCGTCGCCGACCGCGACGCGGTGCAGGCGAACCCGCGCTCGATCGGCGCGCTCCGCGGGCTCACCGAGCTGTCCGGGGTGAACGTCGCGCTCGTCTCCGGGCGGGCGCTCGAGGACCTCCAGCACCACGCGGGCATGCCCAGCTCCGTCGCGCTCGTCGGCTCGCACGGCGCCGAGGTCGGGGCCCTGCCCTCGGACCTCCACGCCGACGTCATGGACGCGGGAACGATGACCATGGACGAGACCCGGCAGAACCTGCGCGACTCCATCGCGCGCCGCCTCCAGCACATCGCCGACCAGCATCCGGGGGCGGAGGTCGAGGTCAAGCCCGCCTCCGCCGTGCTGCACACGCGCAATGCGAAGGGCCGCGGTGCGGGCAACGCCACCGAGGCCGCGCTCGAGTTCGCGCGCGGCCTCCCCGACGTCACCGTCACGCCGGGCAAGGAGGTCGTCGAGTTCTCCGTGGTCGACTCCCACAAGGGCACCGCGGTGCGCGCGCTCGGCCGGGCCGCCGCGGCCGACGCGATCCTCTACCTCGGGGACGACGTGACCGACGAGAACGTCTTCGCGATCCTCGAGGATGGCGATCTGGGCGTGAAGGTGGGCGACGGCGACACGGCCGCCGCCTTCCGCATCGAAGGCACCGACGCGGTCGCCGAGCTCCTCGAGCGCCTGCTGGAGCTGCGCGCCGGCGAGGCGTGAGCCCGGGGCCGCGACGCCCCGCAAGCAGGAATCCCCGGCCGGTGACCTCGAGAGGTCTCCGACCGGGGATTCCGTCGGTGCCCGCGACAGGATTCGAACCTACGACCTTCTGCTCCGGAGGCAGACGCTCTATCCACTGAGCTACGCGGGCGGACCGTGACAGTCTAGCGCGAGGACCCCGTCGTCCGCGCCCCGAGCCGGGGCGCGCGGCGCGAGTGAGGCACAGGTCTCAGCGACGCCGGAGGGCGTCGGCCGCTCAGACGGCGAAGCCCGCGGGCAGCGGCAGCTGCGCGCCGTGGAGCACGGCCGAGGGATCGGCGGCGATCTGCAGGCCGCTGGGCGAGGCGCCGCCGCGCACCAGCAGGTCGCCGACCGCGGCGATCATCGCGCCGTTGTCGGTGCACAGTCGGATCGGCGGGATGCGCAGCTCGACGCCCGCGGCGTCGCAGCGCTCCTGGGCGACGGCGCGCAGCCGCTGGTTGGCGGCGACTCCCCCGACGATGACCAGGGTGTCGAGTCCCTTCTCCTGGACGGCGCGCAGCGCCTTCGTGACCAGGACGTCCACGACGGCCTGCTCGAAGGAGGCGGCGATGTCCGCGACGGGCACCTCCTCGCCCGCGCGCTCGAGGGACTCGACGGTGCGCGCCACAGCCGTCTTCAGCCCGGAGAAGGAGAAGACGTACGGCTGATCGCCCGGGCGCAGCATGGCGCGGGGGAAGGAGAAGGCCTCCGGGTCCCCGCCGACGGCCGCCTTCGAGATCGCGGGGCCGCCCGGGTAGCCGAGGCCGAGCAGGCGCGAGACCTTGTCGAAGGCCTCGCCGGCGGCGTCGTCGAGGGTGTCGCCGAGGTGCTCGATGGGGTCGGCGACCAGGTCCTTCACGTGGAGGATCGAAGTGTGCCCGCCGGAGACGATGAGGATGATCGACTGCGCGGGCAGCGGGCCGTGCTCGAGGGTGTCGGCCGCGGCATGTCCGGCGAGGTGGTGCACCCCGTACAGCGGGACCCCGAGGGACCAGGCGACGGACTTCGCGGCGGCCAGTCCCACGTGCACCGCGGTCGCGAGACCGGGACCGGAGGTCGCGGCGACGTGCGTGATGTCGCGCAGCTCGACGCCCGCGTCGTGCAGGGCGATGCGCAGGGTGGGGACGGCGGCCTCGAGATGGGCGCGGGCCGCGATCTCGGGGACCACTCCCCCGAACTCGGCGTGCTGGGAGGCGCTCGAGGCGAGGCCCTGGCCGAGCAGGACGCCGTCGCTGACGATCCCGAAGCCGGTCTCGTCGCACGAGGACTCGACGCCGAGGACGACGGGGACGGTGCTCACAGGACTCTCCCGTCGGAGGTCGCGGGGTCGGCCGCGCGCATCGAGGTCACTTGAACAGCGACATCGGGTTCGAGTAGGTGCCGGACTCGTCCATCTTCGCGAAGTGCAGGTGGCAGCCGGTGGAGCGGCCGGTCGAGCCGACCTCGCCGATGACGTCGCCCTGCTCGACCTTCGCGCCCACGCTCGTCTTGAACGAGGAGAGGTGGTAGTAGCCGGTGATGACGCCGTCGCCGTGGTCGATCTTCACGCGGTTGCCGGAGGCCGAGTTGTGCTCGACGGCGACCACGGTGCCGGCGGCCGCTGCGTGCACGTCGGTGCCGCAGGCCGCGCCGAAGTCGACGCCGTCGTGCATGATCCGCGTGTGCAGCACGGGGTGGACGCGCTCGCCGTACGGGGAGGTGATCCGGGCGTTGACCGGGTGGATGAAGCCCTCGTCGGACTCGCCGCCGAGCGCCTCGATGGCCTCCGCGTTGGGGGAGGTCTCCACGGAGAGGTCGCCGGTGGTCTCCTGGGAGGACGACGCGCTCGACGCGGCGTCGGCGCCCTTCGCGTCGGCGCCCGCGGTGGCCGTGGCGATGGGGACCGGGGCGAGCTGGGTGCTCGCGGCCTTCGCCTGCGCGGCGGACTGGCCGCCGTTGATGGTGGGCAGCGGAGCGGACTGGCCGCCCGCGCTCGCGGACGCGAGGGGGAAGGCGATGGTGGCGGTCGCGAGCGCGCCGAGCACGCCGACCTTCAGCACACCGGCCTGCACTGCCGAGTCACGATGGGAGGCGCTGCCTGTGCGCAGCGTCCGGACGTGTGCCCGGCCGAGGGCGCGATGATTCGCCACGATGGAGCTCCTGGAGGGGGGTCGGAGACGCAGAGTCCTGGTGAGTGCCCGGGGTGCGACGCCGGACGGGGAAGGACGCGTCGCCGAACAACGCGCTCCAAGGTACCCAGGTCAGCGAGGTCCGACGTCGCGGGAAGCGACCTCATTACCGAACCTTTGCCCCGCCCCACGGGCGGGTAAAGACCCTTGACCCGTCGCGCAGGCCGCGTGTCGTGTCGGTCACCTCGGCGCACGGGCGCCGGACCGGGCGCCAGGGCGGGCGGTCAGGCCGGACGATCAGGCCGGACGTCAGGCCCGGCTGCGCTGCATGACGTCCTTGACCTCTCCCACGAGCTCCTCCAGGACGTCCTCGAGGAACACGGCGCCCACGCTGCGCGAGGTCGGGGCGTCGACGCGTGCCAGGTGCGCGCCGTTGTACTGCATGGCGCGCAGGGCCTCCTCGATCTCGTCGTCGTCGGCCACGGAGACCACGGCGCGCACGATCCCGGGGTGGATCGGCCGGTCGTAGTCCTCCTCGGGGGCGTCCGCCGGCAGCAGCACGTCCTTGAGGTGGACGTAGCCCACCAGATCGCCCGCGTCGTTGCGCACCCCGATGCGGCTGAAGCCCGTGGTCGCGACGATCTGCTCGATCTGTCCCGGCGTGACGTCGTAGGTGACGGTGACGACGTCGGCCATGGGGACCATGACGTCCCCGGCGGTGCGGTCGGAGAACTGGATGGCGCCCTGCAGGAGTCCCTGCTCGTCCTCGAGGAGGCCCTCGCGGCGGGACTCGTCCACGATCGCGGAGATCTCCTCGGCGGTGAAGCGCGACTCGACCTCGTCCTTGGGCTGGACGCCCAGGAGGCGCAGGATCATGTTCGCGGTGTGGTTGAGCACCCAGATCACCGGCGTGAACACGCGCGCCACGAGCGCGAGCGGGGTGGCGAGCACCAGCACCGCGCCCACGGGCACGGCGATCGAGATGTTCTTGGGGACCATCTCGCCGAAGACCACGTGCAGGTACGAGGCGATCAGCAGGGCCACCACGAAGGCGATCGGGTGGGTGAGCACGGCGGGCACCGAGAGGTGCTCGAGCAGCGGCTCGAGGAAGTGCGCGATCGCGGGCTCGGCGACGGCGCCCAGGGTGACCGAGCAGACGGTCACGCCGAACTGGGCGGCGGCGAGCATCACGGAGACGTGCTCGACGGCCCAGAGCGCGGTCTTCGCGCCCGGGCGCCCTGCCTCGACGAGGGGCTCGAGCTGGCTGCGGCGCGCGCTCATCACGGCGAACTCGGCGCCCACGAAGAAGGCGTTGCCGAGCAGCATGGCCAGGCCCAGGACCAGGGCGGCGGTGTCGCTCATCGGTGGTCCGCCTTCCGCTCGTCGGCGCTCTCGTCCTCGTTCTCCTCCTCGCGGCGCACGAGCGCCGCGGGGTCGGTGGCGCGCAGCCGCACCTGGTCGACGCGCCGTCCGTCCATCTCGAGGACCTCGAGGCGCAGACCGGCGACGTCCACGACGTCACCCGCCGCGGGGACCCGGTGGAGGCTGTCCATGACGAGGCCGCCCAGGGTGTCGTAGTCGGCGGACTCGGGCACGCGCACGCCGAGCTCGCGGCGGATCTCGTCGGGCCGCATGAGGCCGCTGACGCTCCAGCCGTCCTCGCCGTCGGGCAGGAACCGCTCGGGCTCGTCGTCGTCGTGCTCGTCGCTCACCTCGCCGACGATCTCCTCGATGACGTCCTCGAGGGTGACGATGCCGGAGGTGCCTCCGTACTCGTCGACGACGACGGCCAGCTGCGCGCCGACGTCCCTCAGGTCGATCAGCAGGTCGTCCAGCGGCACCGTCTCCGGCACGCGCGGGATCTCGGCCATGAGCTCGCTCGCGGGGGTGCGCGAGCGCTCGGGGCGCGGGACCGCGACGGCCTGGCGCACCTGGACGACGCCCACGATGTCGTCCTCGCCGCCGTCGGTGACGGGGAAGCGCGAGTGGCCCGTGGTGCGGGAGAGCTCGAGCACCTCCTGGGCGCTCGTGTCCGCCGCGACGCTCACCATGGCGCCGCGGTGGGTGAGCACGTCGCCCGCCTCGCGGTCGCCGAGCTGGAGGGTGCGGGAGAGCAGCACCGCGGTGCCCTCGTCGAGGGTGCCGGCGCGCGCCGAGTGGCGCACGAGGGACTCGAGCTCCGCGGGAGAGCGGGCGGCCGAGAGCTCCTCCTGGGGCTCGATGTTCACCAGGCGCAGCACGGCGTTCGCGGTCGCGTTGAACACGGCGATCAGCGGCTTGAAGATCATCGTGAAGCCGTGCTGGATCGGGGCGACGATGCGCGCGGTGCCCATCGGTGTGGCGATCGCGAGGTTCTTGGGCACGAGCTCCCCGAAGATCATCGAGAAGGCGTAGGCGATGACCATCGCGACGACCACGGAGACGGGGACCGCGACGTCCTCGCCGAGGCCCGCGGCCCGGGCGAGCGGGGTGAGCAGCCCGGCCAGCGGGTCCTGGACGGCGAAGCCGAACAGCAGGGTGGTGATGGTGATGCCCAGCTGGGCGCCGGAGAGGTTCGTGGAGAGGTGCGTGAGGGCGTGGAGCACGCCGCCGGCGCGCTTGTCCCCGCCGTCGCGGGCCTTCTCGACCGTGTGGCGGTCGAGGGCCACGAGCGAGAACTCGGAGGCGACGAACACCGCCGTGCCCAGCGTGAGGACGATCCCTGCTGCGAGCAGGATCCAGGTCATCGGGTGATCTCCCCACGGGCGGGGAGGGCGCGCATCCGCGGCACAGAGTCCGTCCGGGTGCGCGCGCCGGTACTCGGCACGGGCGAATCGCTCATAGTGGCACCGAGTGTATAGGAGCGCGTGCGCGCGGGCGCAGGGAGCGTCCAGGGTCCGACGGGGTCGTGTGCAGGGCCGCGCGGTTACAGTGACGCCATGTCGAAGCCTGCCGAGACCGAGAGCGCGAGCCGCCCGACCCGCGTGGTCGTCGTCGAGGACGAGCCCACCATCACCCGCGCGATCGCCGACCGCCTGACCGCCGAGGGCTGGGAGGTCTCGACCGCGCTCGACGGCCCCTCGGGCGTCGCCGCCGTGCGCGAGGCCGCGCCCGACGTGGTGGTCCTGGACGTGATGCTCCCGGGCTTCGACGGCCTCGAGGTGTGCCGTCGGATCCAGGCGGAGGACCCGGTCCCGGTGCTCATGCTCACCGCGCGCGACGACGAGACCGACATGCTCGTGGGCCTCGGCGTCGGGGCCGACGACTACATGACCAAGCCGTTCTCGATGCGCGAGCTCGTGGCGCGCCTGAAGGCGCTGCTGCGACGGGTGCGCCGTGCCACGTCGGCCCCCGAGGTCGGGACCGGCGGCGTCGGGGAGGCGCCCGCCGTGCTGCAGCTGGGCGACCTGGTCATCGACCGGGCCGCGCACCGCGTCACCCGCGCCGGCGCGCCCGCCCACCTCACCCCCACGGAGTTCGATCTGCTGCTGTGCCTGGCGAACGCGCCCGGCACCGTGCTCACGCGCGAGCAGCTGCTCGCGGACGTCTGGGACTGGGTGGACGCGACGGGCACCCGCACGGTCGACTCCCATGTCAAGGCGCTGCGCCGCAAGCTCGGCGCGGACCTCGTGCGCACCGTCCACGGCGTCGGCTACGCGCTCGAGCTCCCCGATGACGAGGACGAGCCGGGGTCCGAGGGACTCGGGGCCGACGGGCTCGGGGCCGACGGGCTCGGGGCCGACGGGTCGGGGCGGTCCTCCTGAGGCGCCCGAGCCGCGCGGCGGTCCAGGAGTCACTCGAGAACCTCGAGGTGCGACCGCTGGACCAGCTGCGCTCGTTCAAGGTCAAGCTCGGCGTGCTGGTCGCCGTCAGCGTCACCGTCGCGGTGGTGCTCACCTGGCTGAGCCTCGCCGCGAACCTGCATCCCCTGCTCACCCTCCCGCTCGTGGTGCTCGCGGCGCTCGCGGTCACCCAGGTCCTCGCGCGCGGCATGACCTCCCCGCTGCGCCAGATGACCCGCGCCGCGCGCGCCATGGCCCGCGGGGACTACTCCCAGCGCATCGAGGCCTCGAGCCGCGACGAGGTGGGCCAGCTCGCCGAGGCCTTCACCCGCATGGCCACCGAGCTGCAGGTCACCGACAAAGTGCGGCGCGACCTCGTGGCGAACGTCTCGCACGAGCTGCGCACTCCCGTGGCGGGGCTGCGCGCCCAGCTCGAGAACATCGTGGACGGCGTCACCGACCCCGATCCGGCCGCGCTCGAGGTCGCGCTCGGGGAGACCGAGCACCTCTCCGACCTCGTCGACGACCTCCTGGACCTCTCGCGGATCGATGCCGGCGTGATCGACATCGACGTCGAGCAGGTCGCCCTCACCCCGTTCCTCCACGAGGCGGTCGACGCCGCGGACCTGGGCGCCCGGGCCCGCGGTCGCGAGCTGCGCTGGGTCGTGGAGGTCGACCCCGCCGACCTCACCGCCGCGGCCGACGCCGCCCGCATCCGCCAGGTCATCGCGAACCTCCTGGACAACGCCTCCCGCCATTCCCCGCCCGACGGCAGGGTGCGCGTGCGCGCCGAGCGCACCGCGGCCGACGACGGCGTGCTCATCGAGGTGCGCGACGAGGGCCCGGGCATCGCCCGCGCCGACCGCGAGCGCGTCTTCGAGCGCTTCCAGCACGGCGGGGGCACCGACGACGGATCCGGCGGCACCGGCCTGGGCCTCGCGATCGCCCGCTGGGCGGTCGAGCTGCACGGCGGGCGGATCCAGGTGATCGACGACCCGCGCCCGCACACGGACCCGGACCGCTCCTCGGCGATCCGCCTGACGCTCCCCGACCGCTGATCCCCGCCTCCGCGGACGCGGTCGCCGGGCCCTCCGGGCGCCGTCGGCTCCGGCCGCCCTCGCCGGAGGTGATCTACCCCTCCGTCATGGGTGCGCGGATGCCCACTTCATGGGCGCGGGGACCCCTCCCCTCGGTTAGGGTGGACGAGTCCGCTCCATTCGATTTTCATGAAGGTTGGCGATCGCAGAGTGTCACAGAAGACACCCCTCTCCGATTCCGTTGACGAGGAGCCCGAGTTCGGGCCCAACCAGTGGCTGGTGGACGAGCTCCACGAGCAGTGGAAGGCCGACCCCTCGAGCGTCGATCCGAGCTGGGCAGAGTTCTTCCGCTCACGCGCGCAGCAGACCCCGAGCGCCCCGGCGTCCGCGTCCGGTTCCTCGTCGTCCTCCGCCGAGGACTCACCCGCTCCCTCGGAGCAGCCTGCTCCGTCCGAGCGGCCCGCTCCCTCCGAGCAGCCCGCTCCCTCCGAACAGCCCCCCGCGGCAGCGCAGGCGACGAAGCCCGCGCCCGATCCCGCGACGGCTGCGACCGCTGCTGCTCCCGCCGAGGAGCCCGCCCCCGCGGCGCCGGCCACGAAGCCCGCGTCGACCCCGGCGCCCGAGCCGGCCCCGTCGTCCGCGTCCGCCGGCGCCGCCCGGTCCGGATCCGCCGATGCCTCCCCGTCCGCACCCTCTTCTGCGAAGGACTCCCCTGCCGTGAACGACGCTCCCGCCGCGAAGGTCTCCGACACCTCCGACCGGCCGATGCGGTCCACCACCCCGAGCTCGACCATCCCCGAGCGCGAGTTCACCGAGCCCGTCCCGACCAAGCTGCGCGGCCCCGCCGCCGCCGTGGTGCGGAACATGGACGAGTCGCTCACGGTTCCCACGGCGACGTCCGTGCGCGACGTCCCGGTCAAGCTGCTGTTCGACAACCGCATCGTGATCAACAACCACCTCAAGCGGAACCGCCGCGGCAAGGTCTCCTTCACCCACCTCATCGGCTGGGCCATGGTCGAGGCCATCACCGAGATGCCCGACATGAACAACGGCTTCGACGTCGACGAGAAGGGCAAGCCGCTCCTGCTCCAGCGCGAGGACGTGAACTTCGGCCTCGCGATCGACATGCCCCGGCCCGACGGCTCGCGCTCCCTCGTGGTCCCGTCGATCAAGGCCGCGCAGCAGCTGGACTTCTTCAGCTTCTGGGCGAGCTACGAGGAGGTCGTCAAGCGCGCCCGCGCCGGCAAGCTCACGATGGACGACTTCACCGGCACCACCGTGACCCTGACGAACCCCGGCGGCATCGGCACCGTCCACTCGATCCCGCGCCTGATGTCCGGTCAGGGCACGATCGTCGGCGTCGGCGCGATGGACTACCCCGCGCAGTTCCAGGGCGCGAGCCAGGCCACCCTCGCCGAGCTCGCGGTCTCGAAGGTCATGACGCTGACCTCGACCTACGACCACCGGATCATCCAGGGCGCCGCCTCCGGCGAGTTCCTCAAGAAGATGGCCGACAAGCTCCTGGGCAAGGACGGCTTCTACGACCGCGTCTTCGCCTCCCTGCGGATCCCCTACGAGCCCGTGCGCTGGGTCGCAGACAACCCGCTGCACGACACCGAGGCCGAGAAGCTCGCGCACGTCATGGACCTCATCCATGCCTTCCGCGTGCGCGGGCACCTGATGGCCGACACCGACCCGCTGCAGTACCGCGTGCGCACCCATCCCGACCTGGACGTGCAGACCTACGGGCTGACCCTGTGGGACCTCGATCGCACCTTCCCGACCCGCGGGCTGGGCGGCCGCAAGGAGGCCACCCTCCGCGACATCCTCGGGATCCTGCGCGACGCGTACTGCCGCACCGTGGGTGTGGAGTACATGCACATCGCCGATCCGGAGGAGCGCCTCTGGATCCAGGAGCAGTTCGAGTCGCCCAAGAAGCAGTACGACAAGGACCAGGTCACCCACATCATGGACCGCCTCAACGCCGCCGAGGCGTTCGAGACGTTCCTGCAGACCAAGTTCGTGGGCCAGAAGCGCTTCAGCCTCGAGGGCGGCGAGTCCGTGATCCCGCTGCTGGACTCGATCCTCTCCGACGCCGCCCACGGCGACATCGCCGAGGTCTGCATCGGCATGGCCCACCGCGGCCGCCTCAACGTGCTCTCGAACCTCGCCGGCAAGAGCTTCGGCCAGATCTTCCAGGAGTTCGACGGCTCCTCGGGCGGCCTGGGCTCGGGCGACGTCAAGTACCACCTGGGCACCGAGGGCACCTTCACCGCCGAGGACGGCACCACCACCAAGGTGTACCTCGCGGCGAACCCCTCTCACCTCGAGGCCGCGAACCCCGTGCTCGAGGGCATCGTGCGCGCCAAGCAGGACCAGCTCGAGCGGGTCACCGACTTCCCCGTGCTGCCGATCCTCATCCACGGCGACGCGGCCTTCGCCGGCCAGGGCGTGGTCACCGAGACCCTGAACCTCTCGGAGCTGCGCGGCTACCGCACCGGCGGCACCGTCCACGTGATCATCAACAACCAGATCGGCTTCACCACGCTGCCGGACTCCTCGCGCTCCTCGTTCTACTCGAGCGACGCCGCGAAGACCACGCAGCTGCCGGTCTTCCACGTCAACGGCGACGACCCCGAGGCCTGCGTGCGGGTCGCCGAGATCGCCTTCGCCTACCGCGAGAAGTTCCACCGCGACGTGGTCATCGACATGATCTGCTACCGCCGCCGCGGCCACAACGAGGGCGACGATCCGGCCATGACGCAGCCGCTCATGTACAACCTGATCAAGGACCGCCCGTCCGTCCGCAAGCTCTACACGGACTCCCTCATCGAGCGCGGCGACCTCACCGAGGACGAGACCGGCGCCCTGGTGAAGAACTTCCAGCAGCACCTGGACCAGGCCTTCGCCGATGCCCGCAACGCCAGCAGCGAGGCCGACCCGAAGAACTCGGTGCAGGGCCTTGACCTGCCCAGCTCGCAGCACACCGGCGAGATCGTGGTGCCCTCGGCGACCGCCGTCTCCGCCTCGGTGCTCGAGCGCATCGGCGACGCCCACATGGCCGCCCCCGAGGGCTTCACCGTCTACCCGAAGCTCACGGGCCTGCTCGAGAAGCGCCAGGAGATGTCCCGCAGCGGCAGCATCGATTGGGCCTACGGCGAGCTGCTGGCCTTCGGCTCCCTGCTCATGGAGGGCACGCGCGTGCGCCTGGCCGGCCAGGACTCGCGCCGCGGCACCTTCGTGCAGCGCCACAGCGTGCTCATCGACTCCCTGAACCAGGACACGTTCACCCCGCTGCTGCACCTGAGCGAGGACCAGGCGCGCTTCAACGTCTACGACTCCTCGCTCTCCGAGTTCGCGGCGCTCGGCTTCGAGTACGGCTACTCCGTGGAGAGCCCGAACGCCCTGGTGCTGTGGGAGGCGCAGTTCGGCGACTTCGTCGACGGGGCGCAGACCATCATCGACGAGTTCGTCTCCTCCTCCGAGCAGAAGTGGGGACAGCAGTCCTCCGTCGTGATGCTCCTCCCCCACGGCTACGACGGCCAGGGCCCGGACCACTCCTCCGCCCGCATCGAGCGCTTCCTCGTGCTGTGCGCCGAGGAGAACATGCGTGTGGCGATGCCCTCGACGCCGGCGAGCTACTTCCACCTGTTGCGCCGCCAGGCTCGCACCGAGCCGCGCAAGCCGCTGATCGTCTTCACCCCGAAGTCGATGCTGCGCAACAAGGCCGCCGTGAGCTCCGTCGAGGACTTCACCTCGGGCACCTTCGAGCCCGTGCTCCCGGATCAGACCGTGGAGCCCTCGAAGGTCAAGAAGGTTCTGCTGACCAGCGGGAAGTTCTACTGGGAGCTCGTCGCCGCGCGGGAGAAGCAGGGCATCGACGACGTCGCGATCGTGCGCCTCGAGCAGTACTACCCGCTGCCCGAGGAGGAGCTGCGCGAGACGCTCTCCGCCTACCCCGATGCCGACCTCGTCTGGGTGCAGGAGGAGCCTCTGAACCAGGGCGCCTGGGGCTTCATGGCCCTGAATTTCCCTGCCGCTGTGGGGCGTACCCTGCAGGTCGTGGCGCGACCGGCCTCCGCCTCGCCGGCCACCGGGTCCGCCAAGACCCACAAGGCCGAGCAGGAGACCCTGGTCGCGCAGGCACTGCAGAACTGACGAGGAGACGACGTGGAACAGCCCGCCCCCCGCTCGGTCCCGGTCCAGCGGACCGTCCCGGCCAGCCCCGCCCCCGCGAGCGACAGGCCGATCCGCCTGGTGGCCCTCGGCGAGGAGCTCCTCGCCGGCGTGGGCGACGCCCGCGCGCTCGGCTGGCTCGGCCGGGCCGTCGCCAAGGAGCAGGGGCCGAGGCCGCGGGTCGAGCTGTACACGAGCGCGGTGCCGTCGGAGACCTCGGCAGATCTCTCGGAGCGCTGGGACGAGGAGGTGCGTCTGCGCACCGACGCCGAGGGCCTCGCCCAGGGCACCGTGGAGCACCGCGTGGTGCTGGGCCTGGGCGGCGGGGACGTCGACGCCGGCATCTCGCTGGCCCGTTCGCGCCTGAACCTCGCCAAGGTCCTCGACGGCCTCGAGCGGCTGCGGATCCCGGCGTTCGTCGTCGGCCCGCCGCCGAGCGCCGATCGTGCGCGCACCGCCGCCCTCGTCGAGCTCTCCGGGGCCTTCGACGACGTGTGCGCGCGGCGCCGCGTGCCCTACGTGGACACCGTGCGGTCCCTCGAGGGTCACGAGCAGTGGTCCTCGGACCTCGCCCGCAGCGGCGCCGACCACCCCGGACAGACCGGCTACGGCCTCATGGCCTGGCTGGTCCTGCATGGTGGCTTCGGTCGCTTCCTGGGCACCTCCGACTGAACCAGCCGATCCCCTGTGACAGAATGCTGAGGTTGTCTGTCCGGGCGAAGGAAGGAGAGCGTGATGAGCAAGCGCGGTCGCAAGCGCCGGTCCCGTCGCAAGAACGGCGCCAATCACGGCAAGCGTCCCAACACCTGAGGCGCGCTCGCGCAGCGTGAGGTCGAGCCGATCCGTCGGCCCCGACACGCAGCACCCCGAGCATCGACGAGGCCCCCTCCATCCGGAGGGGGCCTCGTCGCATCTGGGGCCGGATCGGCTGAGGTCGGCGGGGATCAGCCCCGCTCGGCCCGGTAAGCCCGGGGCCCGGGTCAGCCCAGGGTGTCGCGGCGCACCGTGGTGGAGCGGAAGGTCGCGCCGTCGGGCCCGTGCTCGACCTCGAGGCGCTGGTACTCCACGCTGCGGTACTGCACGCTGATGCGCTCGCGCAGGGTCTGCGGGGCGGTGTCCTTCGCGCAGCAGCGCCGCACCAGGTCCTTCATGGCGCGCAGGCGCTCGAGCTCGTCGGCGCACTCCGGGCAGTCCTCGGCGTGGCGCGTCATGCGCTCGACCACGTCGCGCGGGAGCTCGCCGTCCAGCGCCTCCTCGAGCCCGAACCGCAGGTCGCGGCGGGTCTCGTCATGCTCCTCGGTCATCGTCCCTCCTCCCCGTCATCTGCTCCGTCCCGCAGGAACCCGCTGCTGCGCGCGTAGTCGCTCAGCGCTTCGCGCAGCTGGCGGCGTCCGCGGTGCAGCCGGGACATGACGGTGCCGATCGGCGTGTCCATGATCTCGGCGATCTCCTTGTATGCGAAGCCCTCGACGTCGGCGAGGTAGACCGCCATGCGGTAGTCCTCGCGCAGGTCCTGCAGGGCCGTCTTCACCGCGGTGTCGGGCAGGCGGTCCAGCGCCTCGGCCTCGGCCGAGCGCAGACCGCGGCTCGAATGGGACTCGACCTCCGCGAGCTGCCAGTCCTCGACCTCGTCGGTCCACGACTCGCGCGGCCGACGCTGCTTCTGCCGGTACGACGAGATGTACGAGTTGGTCATGATGCGGTACAGCCAGGCGCGCAGGTTCGTGCCCGGGGTGAAGCGGTCGCGCGCCCGCAGCGCCTTGAGGTAGGTCTCCTGGACCAGGTCCTCGGCGTCCTGGGGGTTGCGGGTCATGCGCAGGGCGCCGCCGTAGAGCGAGTCGAGGTGCGCGAGCGCCTCGGCCTCGAAGTCGAAGTCCTCGGGAGCCGTGTCCTCGGGGGCGGCGCCGGGGGCTCGGTCGCCGTCGTGATCAGTGGTGGTCATCAGGCTCCACGGTACGGCACCGGTCGGTGCGAGGACGGTCGTGCGCGAGGTCCCGCGCACGGAGGGCGGGGCCGACGGGACGGCCGGCGGCGAGGCCGACACAGTCGGCGCCGGGGTCGGCATCGGGGCCGACGGCGGGCGCGTCTGCAGGCACGTGGTCATCGACTCTCTCTCCTCTCCCGGCGGCGCGGAGCGCGCTGGTGCGAACGGTGGGGGGCCGGCCGTCCGCTCGGGCGCGCCCCTCGGGGTCCGGTCCTTGCAACGCGCACGGGGGCTCGGCTGTTCCCCGGCGGCAGGACGCACGGGGCGGGGTGCGCGATAGGCTGATCACAACGCCGGGCCGCGCCCGGCAGAGTCCATCGAACCCGAGACGTGAGGACACCATGTCGCTCATCCGCCGCATCGCCCGCCCTGCTCTCGCCGCCCCCTTCATCTTCGAGGGCGTGCGCACCGCGATCTCCCCCGAGCGTGAGATCGAGGTCGCGCCCTCCGCCTTCGCCCAGGTCGACAAGGCCCTCGAGAGCTCGTCGGCCCCCTCCTTCGTCGACTCCCGCACCGTGCTGCGCGCCACCGGCGCCGTCGCCGCCGTCGCGGGCCTCGCCTACGCGACCGGCCGGGCGCCCCGCACCGCCGCCGGCGTGTTGCTCGTGACCACGAGCGTGGGCCTGGCCGGGCGCAAGAAGGTCTGGCAGCTGCGCGGCGAGGAGCGCATGGACGAGATCAAGTCGATCCTGGCCGACGTCGGCCTGCTGGGCGGCGTGATGATCGCGGTGCTGGACCGCGAGGGCCGCCCGTCGCTGGGCTACCAGTGGGGCCAGTTCGTCGAGCGCAGCCAGAAGAAGGCCGCCGCCACCCAGCGCGATCTGGAGAAGAAGGCCGACGCGCTGACGAAGAAGGCGGGCAGCTCCTCGGGCTCGCTCTCGAAGAAGGCGAGCAAGAAGGCCGACGAGCTGAGCAAGAAGGCCTCGAAGACGGCCGACGAGGTCGCCAAGCAGGCCAGGAAGTCCACCGAGAAGCTCGCGGACCAGCTCGGCTGATCGATGTCGGAGGTCACCTGGACCGCCCCCGTCGCGGGCGGTCCCGTGGACGCGCTCGTGCGCGTGCCCGGTTCGAAATCGCTCACGGCCCGCTGGATGATGCTCTCGGCGATCGCCGACGCCCCGACCGCGCTCACGGGGGTGCTGGTCTCCCGTGACACGCGCCTGATGCGCGATGCCCTCGAGCGCCTGGGGGCGACCCTGAGCGTCGAGGGCGAGGCGCTGCGGGTCACCCCGATCCCGCCGCCCGCGGAGCATGCCGAGGGGCCGGTCGAGATCCACACGGGTCTCGCGGGCACCGTCATGCGCTTCGTCCCCCTGCTCGCGGCCCTGCACCACGGCGACGTCTCCTTCACCGGGGACGAGTCGGCGCTGCTGCGGCCGATGGGACCGGCGATCCAGGCGCTGCGATCCCTCGGCGTCGAGGTCACCGAGACGGGCGAGCCCGGGCACCTGCCGTTCGTCGTCCACGGACGCGGGCGCCTGGCCGGCGGGAGCATCGACGTGGACGCGTCGGCCTCGAGCCAGTTCATCTCGAACCTGCTGCTGGTCGGCGCGCGCTGCGAGCAGGATCTGCGGGTGCGGCACGTCGGGGACTCCCTGCCCTCGCTCCCCCACATCGAGATGACGATGACGGAGATGCGCCGCGCGGGCATCGACGTCTCCCACAGCCAGGAGGCTGACGGCACCCACGTGTGGACCGTCCGCTCCGGGCCGATCGCCTTCGGCGACGTGCGCATCGAGCCCGACCTCTCCAACGCGGGCCCGTTCCTGGCCGCCGCGCTGGTCGCCGGCGGGGAGATCGAGATCGCCGACTGGCCCCGTCGCACCGACCAGCCGGGCGACGCCTTCCGCACTCTGCTCGCCCGCATGGGCGGGGAGTTCTGGCGCGAGGACGAGGACGTGTGCGTGCGCGGCACCGGCGTCATCCACGGGATCGACGCGGACCTCTCGGCGACCGGCGAGCTGACGCCCACGATCGCCGCCCTCGCCGCTCTCGCGGACTCCCCCAGCCATCTGCGCGGCATCAAGCATCTGCGCGGCCACGAGACCGACCGCATCCATGCCCTCGCCACGGAGCTCTCGAAGCTGGGCTGCCGCACCGTCGAGCACGAGGGGTCCCTCGAGATCCATCCCGGGCCGCTCACCGGCTGCGAGTTCGAGACCTACCAGGACCATCGCATGGCGACCGCGGGCGCGATCATCGGCCTCCGCGTGCCGGACGTGCGCGTGGTCGACGTCGCCACCACCCAGAAGACCCTCCCGGACTTCGTGGGCATGTGGCTGGCCATGCTGCACACGGACGAGGCGGGCGAGGCGCGGTGAGTCGCCGGATCCGCGACCTGGACGAGTCCGACGTCCGGATCCGGCCCAATCGCCGCGGCTCGCGGCCGCGCACCAAGATCCGCCCGAGCCACGACGACGCGGTCCCGGCGTTCGTCACCGCCGTCGATCGCGGGCGCTGGCGCACCGTCGTCGGCTCCGGGACGGCCGACGAGCACGTGGTCACCGCGATGCGGGCCCGGGAGCTGGGCCGCACTCCGATCGTGCCCGGCGACGTGGTGGGTCTGGTCGGCGACACCAGCGGGACCGAGGGATCGCTCGCGCGCATCGTGAAGGTGCACGAGCGCACCTCGTTCCTCCGGCGCAGCGCCGACGACGACGACCCGACGGAGCGCCCGCTGGTCGCGAACGCCGACCTCATGGTGATCGTCACGGCGCTCGCGGACCCCGAGCCGCGCGGCGGCATGATCGACCGCTGCCTGGTCGCGGCCTGGGTCGCCGGGATCGACGCCCTGCTGTGCCTGACGAAGTCCGACCTGCGCGACCCCGCCGGTTTTCTGGCCGAGTACGCGCCGCTGGGCGTCGAGCACGTGGTCACGCACCTGGACGCGGAAGGACGCGTCGTGGGCGTCGAGGAGCTCGCCGCGCACCTGCACGGCCGCACGGGCGTGCTCATCGGCCATTCGGGCGTGGGCAAGTCGACCCTGCTGAACGCCCTGGTGCCGGGCGCCGATCGGGCGACGGGCCACGTCAACGACGTCACCGGCCGAGGTCGCCACACCTCGTCCTCGGCGCTCGCGCTGCGCCTGCCCGACCAGTCGGGGTGGGTGATCGACACCCCGGGCGTACGGTCCTTCGGGCTCGGGCACGTCTCCCCCGAGGAGCTGCTCGAGGCCTTCGCCGATCTCGCCCCGCTCGCCGAGGAGTGCCCGCGCGGCTGCACCCACGCCGCCGACGCCCCCGACTGCGCGCTGGACGCCGCGGTCGAGGAGGGGCGCGCGGGCTCGGCCGGCCCGGAGCGCCTGGCCTCCTACCGCCGCCTCGACGAGGCGCTGCGCCGCAACGACCCCTGGGAGGCGTGAGCACGACGGTCGCGGGCGCGGCGGTCGCGGGCGCGGTGGTCGTGAGCGCGGCGGTCGCGGGCGCGGCAGTCGTGAGCGCGGCGTGGGCGGTGCCGGGAATCGGGGCGCCCAGGCCGTAGGGTTGGGCGCATGTCCTCTCGATTCGCCGATGATCTGCGGCTCGCCCACGTCCTCGCCGATGCGGTCGATCAGCTCACCATGTCCCGCTTCAAGGCCCAGGACCTCACGGTCGAGACCAAGCCGGATCTGACAGAGGTCACCGACGCCGACACCGCGGCGGAGGAGCTCGTGCGCGCCCAGCTCGCCCGCTCCCGCTCGCGCGATCAGGTGATCGGCGAGGAGTTCGGCTCCACCGGCCACTCCCCCCGCCAGTGGATCATCGACCCGATCGACGGCACCTCGAACTTCGTGCGCGGAGTGCCCGTGTGGGCGACGCTCATCGGTCTCGTCGAGGACGGCGAGACCGTTGTCGGCCTGGTCTCCGCGCCCGGGCTCTCGCGCCGCTGGTGGGCGGGATCCGGGACCGACGCGTGGACGGGCACGCGTCTGAACGCGGCGACGAAGATGCAGGTCTCGGACGTGCGGAGCATCGAGGATGCCTCGCTGTCCTACTCGTCGCTGCACGGCTGGGCGGACCTCGACCGGCTCCCCCAGATGCTCAACTTCATGCAGCGCTTCTGGCGCACCCGCGCCTACGGCGATTTCTGGTCGTACATGCTGCTGGCCGAGGGCGCGGTCGACGTCGCGACCGAGCCCGAGCTCAAGCTCCACGACATGGCCGCGCTCGTCCCGATCGTCACGGAGGCCGGCGGCCGCTTCACCTCGCTCGACGGCGAGGACGGCCCCTTCGGCGGCAACGCGGTGGCCACCAACGGCCACCTGCACGAGGAGACGCTCGAGGCCCTCGCCGCGCGCGACTGACGCGTCGCTCCGAGCGACTGAGCCGCCCCGGCGGCTCAGCCCCGGTGATCGCGCCCGGTGCCGTGTCCCGTCCCGCGGTGCATGCCGTGCCCCCGGCCGTGGTCCTCGCCGCTACCCTCGCCGCCGCCCTTGCCGCCGCTCTTCCCGTGCCCGTGGCCGTGGCCGTTCGAATCGCCGGGCCGCGACTGGACACGGCCGTCGACGAGCCATCCGGCGCGGGCGAACAGGGTCTCGCCGTTGGCGTCCTCGAGCGCGTCGTTGTCGGTGACGACGTAGACGCCGCCATCGTCCGCGACCGCCAGCGACTCGACCTTCTCCTGCGTCCATCCGTCGGTGGAACGCAGCAGCGGCAGCAGATCGTAGGGCTCGCCCTGACGCTTCACCGACGGCGGGTCGTGGCTCGCGCCCGTCGCGCCCGTGCCCGGCAGGGTGAAGGTGACGATCTGCTTGCGCGCGGCGTCGGGCCCGTTCAGGGAGTCGCGCTCGATGACGGCGAAGCGGCCGTGCCCGAGGTCGGTGATCGCACTGAGGCCCACCTGGTCCCCTGCGACGTCGGTGCCGCCGAGCCGGTAGCCCCAGTAGCTCCAGGTCTTCGAGGCGAGGTCGTACCGGGCCACGCGCGCGGTGTCGTCGGGGTCGCCGTCCACGACCCCCTGGATCACGGCGACCAGGGCGCGGCCGTCGGACGTCGCGGTGACGCCCTCGAAGCCGCGGTTCTTCAGACCCTTCGCCACGTCATCGGGCAGGGGCACGGTCTCGGTGACCCTGCCCTGCGCATCCACGTGCATCAGGGAGTTCTCGATGCTCCAGTCCCCCGTGTCCGCGTCGCGGGCGCCTTCCGCGGCGACCCATGCCGTGCCGTCGTCCAGGGCCGTGACGCCCTCGAGATCGGGCTCGAGCGGTGCGCCGTCGCGGGTCAGGGCGAGGCGCTCCCGGACGACGGCGGGCTTCGAGGATGCGTCGATCCGGAAGAGCGCGCTCGTGGTGAAGCCGCTGTCGCTCACCGAGAGGAACTCGCGGTCGCTGCCGGGCACCGCGCTGAGATCGCTGAGCGCGCCCCACGGGAGCGCGGAGCCGCTCGGATCGTCGGCCGAGACGATCGTGCGGTCCTCGTCCCTCCCGGCGTCCATGCGGTAGACCTGCAGGCTCGCGCGCACACGGGCGTCGGCGTCGTCCTCCTCGCTCGAGACGACCACGAGGTTCCGCTCCGGGATCGGGAGGATGCCCTCGGGGCCGGGCGTCGAGGAGAGCGCCTGCTGGTAGACGGGCGCGGCGGGATCGGTGACGTCGTAGACGGCGACATAGTTGCCGCGCTCGCTGCCCACGAAGGCGAGGCGCCGGTCGCCGTAGTCGGCCACGGCGAGCCCCTCGGGCTCGGTGCCCTTCGTGTCCGAGCGCGATTCGGGGTACTGGCCGATGCTCACGCCGATCTGCTCGAACGGGTTCCCGGAGTCCCAGGTGACCTCGCCGGTGCGCGCGTCGAAGATGCTCCAGGTGCGGCTGCCGCCCTTCCAGTCGCCCTCGTCGGCGGTGGCGACGTGCTCGTCGTCGATCCAGCCGATGCCGTCGGGCTCGCGGGGCACGTCGGTGATGGTGTCGGAGG
Source organism: Brachybacterium sp. ACRRE (assembly GCF_022346485.1). Classification (NCBI taxonomy): domain Bacteria; kingdom Bacillati; phylum Actinomycetota; class Actinomycetes; order Micrococcales; family Dermabacteraceae; genus Brachybacterium; species Brachybacterium sp. ACRRE. The sequence goes on from NZ_JAKRMO010000001.1 coordinate 107,029, forward strand.
CGTCGATGTCGCCGTCGTCCGTCGCGTCCACGCCCTTCACGGTGGCGGTGCCGGCGCTGAAGCCGCTCACGACCCTGCGCCGGTCGATGTCGACGATCGCGATCGCGTTGTTCTCCTGCAGCGTCACGGCGACGCGGGTGTCGTCGGGGCTCACCTTCACGTACTCGGGCTCGAGGTCCTCGGGAGCCACGGCGCCGTCGATCGTGCCGAGGTCGACCTTCTGCGCGTCCCAGCTGGAGACGGAGCCTTGGAGGTCGATCACCGAGAGCCAGCCGGTGGGCGCCTGCGGCAGGTCGCCCTTCTCGCCGCCCGCGGGGGCGGTCTCCTCGTCGCGCTGGTTCTCGATGGCGATGACGGCGGCGCGTCCGTCGGCCGTGACGTCGATCGAGTCGGGCTGCCCGCCCAGGTCGATCCTGCGCACCTCCTCGCGCGTGCGGGCGTCGAGGACCGACACGTGGCCCGCGGGATGGGCGAGATCGCCGTCCGTGTCGTCGACGACGACGAGGATCCGCGAGCCGACCGCGTGGACGGACGTCGGCTCGCCGTCGACCTCGGTCGCGCCGAGCGGCTTCGGATCGTCGGGGTCCGAGATGTCGGTGAAGCCCACGGTGCCCCCGGCGGAGTCCGTGGAGACGACCGTGCGGCCGTCGGACGTGACCGTGGAGATCTCGGCGACCGCGTCCTCGTCCTTCGAGGTGTTCGCGTAGGCGGGCATGGTCGCAGTGCGGGTGAAGAACGTGCCGTCCGTGCCGTGGCCCTCTCCGCTGCCGTGGCCCTTCCCGTGCCCGCTGCCCGCGCCGTGACCGTCGGAGCCGTGCGCCGGGACGGGCCCGCCGCCCTGGGCACGGGCGTCGTCCTGCCCGAACGGCACGAGAGCCGTCCCGCCCAGGCAGAGCGCCGTGCAGGCGCCGAGCACGGCGAGGCGGGGCAGGAGGACAGGACGGTGCGGCTGCGCGGTGCGGGGCATGGGGATGCCTTCCGAGGAGAGGTGGGCGGCGCGGCCGCGCCGCCGGGGAGGGGACCCGCCCATGGCACCAGGGGCGCATGACGCGGGGGTGAACGGGGTCCGACGTGCGGGCCGCCGGAGCGTGTCCGCGCACCCGGCCGATACGATGGCCGTGTTGTCCACGCGCTGCGCGGTCCGCATCCGTGCGCGCACGTCCCGTACACCGCGAAGGACCTGACCCATGACGATCAAGCGCGTCGCACTGCTCACCGCCGGCGGCTACGCCCCCTGCCTCTCCTCCGCCGTGGGAGGTCTGATCGAGCGCTACACCGAGCTCGTGCCCGACGTCGAGATCATCGCCTACAAGCACGGCTACTGGGGCCTGCTCTCCGGCGAGAAGATCGTCGTGGACGACGAGGTGCGCAAGCACGCCGGGATCCTGCACAACTACGGCGGCTCCCCCATCGGCAACTCCCGCGTGAAGCTCACCAACACCGCCGACCTCGTCAAGCGCGGGCTCATCCAGGAGGGCGAGGACGCGCTCGAGGTCGCCGCGAACAAGCTCAAGGCCGACGGCGTGGACGTGCTCCACACGATCGGCGGCGACGACACCAACACCACCGCCGCGGACCTGGCCAAGCATCTCCACGACAACGGCTTCGACCTGCAGGTCGTGGGACTGCCCAAGACGATCGACAACGACATCGTGCCGATCCGCCAGTCCCTGGGCGCGAAGACCGCTGCCGAGCAGACCAGCGTCTTCGCCCAGAACGTCCTCGCGGAGCACGGCTCGAACCCGCGCATGCTCATCATCCACGAGATCATGGGCCGCTCCTGTGGATACCTCACGGCGCAGGCCGCCGAGTACTACCAGCAGTGGCACGCCCAGCAGCAGTGGCTGCCCGGCATCGGCCACACGCCCGAGCGCTGGGACGTGCACGCCGTGTTCCTCCCCGAGATGAAGCTCGACATCGAGGGCGAGGCCGAGCGTCTCAAGGCCGTCATGGACGAGGCCGGCTGCGTGAACATCTTCCTCTCGGAGGGCGCGGGCATCCCCGAGATCGTCGCCGAGATGCAGGCCCGCGGCGAGGAGCCCGAGAAGGACCCCTTCGGCCACGTCAAGCTCGACACGATCAACCCCGGCCAGTGGTTCGCGAAGCAGTTCGCGGAGCGCCTGGGCGCGGAGAAGGTCATGGTGCAGAAGTCCGGCTACTTCTCGCGCTCGGCCAAGGCGAACGCGGAGGATCTGCGCCTCATCAAGTCCATGACGGACCTCGCCGTGCAAGTCGCCCTCGAGGGCGGCACCGGCGTGATCGGGCACGACGAGGAGCGGGGCGATCTGCTGCGCGCGATCGAGTTCGAGCGCATCGCCGGCCACAAGGCCTTCGACATCTCCCAGCCCTGGTTCGGTGAGGTCATGGCGCGCATCGGCCAGGACGTCGAGCCCGTCGAGGCCCACTGATCAGGGTCTCCCGTCCATGAGCTGGCGTCGCCGGCTGCGCGCGCTCGTCGTCCCTGTACGGCGGGCGCGCGTGCTGTCCGCGGGCCCCGCGGGCGTCGGCTTCCGCGTCGACGGCTCCGCGCTGGACCTCGACGCCCGTCCGCGCCAGGGCGCGTTCGGCGACTGCTGGGTGGCGGCGGCGATGCTCGCGGTCCACGAGGCGGCGCCCGCGCGCATCGCGGGGATGATCAGGGGGCACGACGGGTCGAGCAGCGTCGGAGTCCTGCTGCGCGGGGGCCGCGTGCGCATCGCGGTGGATCGGGCGATGCCGGTCGACGCACGGGGCCGCTGGGTGGGCGCACTCCAGTCCCGGTCCGGGGCCGAGGCTGGGTCCGGGTCTGGGGCTGGGTCCGGATCCGCACCCGGGGGCGCCGGTGACGCACCGGGGTGGCCGGGCCTCGTGGAGAAGGCCGCCGCGATCCATGTCGCCGGGTCCTATCGGTTGCTCGGTCGGGGGCTCGGACGGTTCGGCCTCCGGCTGCTCACGGGGATCCCAGCGCGCACGCACGTGCTGCTCCCCCGCCCCGATCGCCTGCGGGGATGGCTCGACGAGGGACGCCCCGTGCTCGCCTCCACCCACCCGCTCTCGCCCCGCGTGATCACGGCGCGCGGGCCGCTGCCGGCGAACCACGTGATGGCGATCGTGGGATGCGACCGGGCGACGGGCGAAATCTCTCTGCGCAATCCGTGGAGGCCCGACGAGCTGCTGGTCATCGACCGGCGGACGTTCCGCCGCGGCTTCCTCTCGGTCGACGTCACCGCCCGCCCGCTGCGCTGAGGCGGCCGGGCCGCGTCAGCGCCGCGGGTCCACCGTCGCGAAGGCCTCGAGCCAGGCGTCGGCCAGCAGGCGGTGCCCCGCGATCGTCGGGTGCACGCCGTCCTCGGCGATGGTCGCCGGGGTGTGGCCGGCGGCGTAGGCGCGCTCCAGCAGGTGCTCGGTGTCCACGACGGGGTGGCCGAACTCGCGGGCGAGCGCGCGGATCCGCGCGACCTTGGGATCGAGGTCCTCGTGAAAGCGGGCCTTCTCCTCGTCGATGTCGGCGACGAACGGGAGGATCAGCAGCACGGACACGCCCGGCCGCGCGCCCGAGAGCTGATCGAGCAGATAGCGGTACCCGGCCTCGAAGTCCTCCACGGAGGTGGGGTCGTCGCTGTCGAAGCGGCGCCAGGTGTCGTTCACGCCCACGTAGAGGGTGACGACGTCGGGCGCGAGGTCCAGGCAGTCCGGACCGAACCGCGCCACCAGATCGGGCACGCGGTTCCCGCCGATCCCCGTGTTCAGGACCTTCGCGTCCGGCTCATGAGCCGCGAAGTGCTCGGCGATCAGCCGCACATATCCGTACCCGAGGCGCTCCGGGTCCTCACGACGTCCGGCGTCGGTGATCGAGTCCCCGATGAAGACGAGGGTGCGGGCGGTGACGGCGGTGTCGTTCATGGGCTGATCTTCTCAGACCGCGAGGGCGCGCGCGGGTCCTCGCATCCCGGGGCGGTCCGAAGCCCCCGGCCCTGGCCCCGGCCCCGGCCCCGGCCCGGCCCGCCCTGGATCACGCTCACCGAGCCGGGTCTCCTGCGCGGCACGAACACGCGGACCGTCGGGCGCCCAGGGCACAACGGGAACGTCGTCGCAGATGTACGCGTGAGTCGCTCTGTCCCACACCCCTTGCTCCGCTTATGTGCCCCATCTAGTGTGCTTATGTGCGTGCGAGTCATCGACCCGCCGTGCGCACGACCGATCCGCACCCCACGCGACGGAGGACCCATGACCACCACTGCCACCCAGGAGCCGACCGCGACGACCGTGCGGGACACGGCCGCATCGAGCACCGACGAGCAGCACTCCGAGATCTCCCGACTCCCCCTCGCCCGGCGCGAGGAACTCCCCTCCGCCCTCCAGGAGCAGCTCGACGGCCTCGAATCTCAGCTCGGCTACCTCCCGAACTGGGCCGCCGCCTCCGCCCTCGCGGGCGAGCACGCGCAGCACCTCAACACCCTGCTGCTGGGCCTGCTCGGACGGAAGGGGGCGCTCAGCCAGGAGGACAGGGACTTCCTCGCCCTCGTCTCCTCGGCCGCCAACGGCTGCAGCTACTGCCGGCTGAACCACATCCAGTCCTACGGGAGGGCGATCCACGACCACGCGCTCGCCACCCGGATCGGCCTGGACGACCGCGAGGTGGCAGAGCTCGACGAACGTCGCCGCGCGCTGGCCGATTTCGCGCGCACGGTCTCGCTCGACGTGCATGCCCTCGGGGATGCCGACATCGCGGGGCTCCGCGCGCAGGGCCTGAGCAGCGAGCAGATCATCGAGGCTCTCTTCGTGGTGATCGCCTTCGCCGCCGGCAACAGGCTCACCATCGCCCTGAACGTGCTGCCCGACGCGCAGTTCTTCGACGCATGAGCCCCACCGCCGCGGCCACCACCAACCGGATCTCGATCGCCCTTGCCGTGCTGCCGGATCCCGAGACCCTCAACGCCCAGATCGCCGCGCTGAACAGCTGAACACCCCGCACCGCCCGCACCGCCCCGGGCCATGCAGAACCGCAGGAAGGAACGACGCCTTGTCGCGCATCCACCAGTCCATCGCCGAGCTCGTCGGCAACACGCCCCTGGTCGAGCTGAGCAACTACCAGAAGAAGCACGGGATCTCCGCGCACGTGATCGGCAAGCTCGAATACCTCAACCCCTCGGGGAGCGTGAAGGATCGACTCGCGCTGGCCCTCATCGAGGACGCCAGGGCGAAGGGGCTGATCTCCGAGGGCAGCACGTTGATCGACGTGACCAGCGGGAACACCGGGATCTCCCTCGCCTCGATCGGTCATGCCCTGGGACTCGAGTTCATCCCCTACCTGGAGCCGGGCACCACCCAGGAGAGGGTGGACATCTTCAACGGCTTCGGCCTGGACACCCACTCCTTCACCGACATCGAGGAGATCGCCGACTTCGAGGAGAAGGGCCTCGTCATCGACGACCTCATCCGCGGCATCACCCGCATCGCCGAGGAGCAGGGCTTCCACTACGCCGGACAGACCGTCAACGAGGCGAACCAGGAGTTCCACTACCGCACCACCGGACCCGAGATCTGGGAGGACACCGACGGGCAGGTGGACTACTTCGTGGCCGCCGCCGGCACCGCAGGGACGATCGTCGGCACCGGCCGCTACCTGCGCGAGCAGAACCCCGACGTCACGATCGTCGGCGTCCAGGCGGCGGACTCCTCCCGCCCCGACAGCGAGGACTTCACAGGGAACATCATCGACGGCACACTGCCCGTGCACGACGTCCCCGACGAGTTCGTGCCCACTCTGATCCGCTCGAACCTCGAGAACGGATTCGCCTTCGACGAGGTCATCGACGTGCAGGCGGAGGAGGCGTACCGCACCGCTCAGGAGACGGCCAAAACCGACGGGCTGTTCCTCGGGACCTCCGCGGCCGCCGCGCTGACGGCGGCCCTGCGCGTCGCCCGGCGACCGGAGGCCGAGGGGAAGAACATCGTGGTGATCTACCCCGACAACGGCTTCAAGTACCTCTCCACGGGGCTGTACAAGCCCCTGGGGGACGCCGCGTGACACCTCCGCCGCCGGATCCTCGCTCCCCCGGGTCCATCCCGACGGGAGGGAGCGGGCGCGTCGCCGGCCGCACCGCGTTCATCACCGGCGCGGCCGGCGGCATCGGCTCGGCGACCGCTCTGCGGCTGATCGAGGAGGGCGCCCGCGTGATCGCCGTCGACCTCGCATCCCAGCAGGAGACCCTGCGCCGACTGCGTGAGGACCTTCCCGATCCTGACGCCCTGCTCCCACTCGCCGCCGACGTCACCGACCGCGACTCCCTGACGGACGCCGCGGACCGCGGGGTCCGGGCCTTCGGTGCGCTCGACATCGTCTTCGCCAACGCCGGCGTGCTCCGTCCCGAGGGGCCGGTCGAGGACATCGCCCAGGACACCTGGGACAGCGTGGTGTCCATCAATCTCACGGGCGTGTTCCACACAGCTCAGGCCACGTTCCCCCATCTGAAGGAGAACCCGCGCGGCTCGAGCGTCGTCCTCGCCTCGTCGACCGCGGGCGTGCGTGGTGGAGCGAACTCATCCGCGTACACGGCGACCAAGACCGCACTGGTCGGGCTCGCGGAGACCTGGGCGCACGAGCTCGGCCCGTACCGCGGGCGCGTCAACACGACCCACCCCACGGCAGTCGGCACCGACCTGGTGCTCAACGCGGAGAACCTGCGCCGCTATCGGCCGGACCTCCCCGATCCCCGACCCGAGGACGTCATCGAGACGTTCTCGCGGGGAAAGCTCCTGGACACCCCATGGATCGACCCGATCGACGTCGCCCACGCGGTGCTCTTCCTCGCCTCGGACGAGGCGCGCTTCATCACCGGCGCCCATCTCACGATCGACGCCGGATCGACCATCCGGTGGGGCTGACCGGGAACGCTCCTCGCACTCGGTCCGTCCTGGCCCCGAGCACCACACCTCTGTGAAAGGAACTCACCCATGACCGACCCGAGACTGCAGCACCTCGTGGATCGCGCCGGCATCGACGGCGCGATCAACGCGTACTCCCACGCGCTGGATCAGCGCGCATGGGAGCTCCTCGAGGACGCCTTCCTGCCCGACGCGGAGATCGTGCTCATCGACCGTGCCGTGACGCACACACCGCAGAGCCTGGTCACCGCGCTCTCGAGGAACGATCGCACGCGCCTGAGCGGCCAGCATCTGGTGGGCAAGACCCGCGCTCGCATCGCGGGCGATGAGGCGCATGCGGTGACCGAGGCCCTCTGGACGACCCTGCAGACCACGGAGGATCCGACCGCGTTCCTGCTGATCCGCGGCACCGGCGTCTACGTGGACGACCTGCGCAGGGTCGAGGCGGGATGGAGGATCGCGCGGCGCGAGCTCGCGCTGAAGTCGATCACCCGCGATCTCGTGCCCCTCGAGGACGACGACCTCGAGAACATCCGTCGGACGCTCGCACAGGAGTGGCTGTAGGCCGGACGGGGTGTGACGCTCAGGGCCCTGCGGGGTCCGACGTCGCATCACCAGGGCATAAGTCGAAGGCCCCCGATCCGTTTCCGGATCGGGGGCCTTCTCTTCGTAGCGGGGGCAGGATTTGAACCTACGACCTCCGGGTTATGAGCCCGGCGAGCTACCGAACTGCTCCACCCCGCGGCGACATGTTCAACTCTAGGACACCCCCGATTCGGAGTCCAGCCGGGAGGGCGGGAACGTGTGCCATGACACGTCACCGCCTTCCGATGGCCCTGGTCAGAGGGGACTCCGAACCGCCGCGAGCATCCGCGCGGACGTCGGCCGGACCCACGGGCGCGGGTCCGGCCGACGCGGTCACGGTCGCGAGGTCAGTCCCCGCCGCCGTCGCTCGCGCCCCCGCCGTCGCTCGCCGCGCCGCCGGAGCCCTCGAGCTCGCTGTTGGCGTCGACCGCCCGCTGCAGAGCGTCGGAGAGCTCGTCCTGCGCCTTGCCGTAGGCGTTCCAGTCGCCCTTCTTCATCGCGGCGTCGGCATCCTTCGTGGCCTGGTCCATGTCCTTCAGCGCCTGGTCCAGGCGCTGCTGGGCGGTGCCGCCGGCCGTGTCCGACCCGGCGTCGCCGGAGCTGCCAGAATCCTTCGAGGAGTCCGAGGCGTCGCTCTTGTCGGCCTCCCCGCTCTCGGTGTCCACGGAGCCCGAGACCGCATCGCTCTGGTCGCTCTGGACCTTCGCGTCGCCCGCGTTCGCACCCGAGTCGCCCTCGAACACCTTGTCGAGCGCCTCGTCGAGCGTCGGCGCGAAGCCGATCTTGTCCCCGAAGGAGACCAGCACCATCTGCAGCAGCGGGTACTGGGTGCCGCCGCCCGCGGAGGAGGACTGGATGTAGACGGGCTGGACGTACAGCAGGCCTCCGCCCACGGGGACGGTGAGCAGGTTGCCGTTGATGACCTCCGAGTTCCCCGACTTCAGCAGGTTCAGCGCCTGCGAGACGTTGGGCTCGGCGTTGAAGGTGGCCTGGACCTGCCCGGGACCGTTGACGGGGTTCGTCGTCGGGAGCACCAGGAGGTTCATCTTGCCGAAGCTCTTGGCCGGGTTCCCTGCCTTGTTCCCCGTCTCCGAGTCCACCGCGAGCAGGCCCGTCATCACGTTCTGCCCGCTCTGCCCCTGATAGGGGATGTAGTTCGAGGACAGTGTGAAGCGCGGGGACTCCTCCCCCGGCATCTGCATCGTGAGGTAGTACGGCGGCTGCGGGGCCTGGGAGCCCTTGGAGCCGTCGGCGTTGGTCGATGCCTTCGCCGTCGGGTCCGGCGAGACCTGCCAGAAGTCCTGCTGGCCGAAGAACTCGTCGGCCTCCGTCACGTGGTACTTCGCGAGGATCTCGCGCTGGGCCTTGAAGTAGTCGGCCGGGTAGCGCAGATGGCTCATGAGGTCGCCGGAGATCTCCGAGGCGGGCTTCAGCGAGTCCGGGAACACCTGCTGCCACGACTTGAGGATCGGGTCCTCGGTGTCCCAGGTGTACAGGTTCACGCTGCCGTCGAAGGCGTTGACGGTGGCCTTCACGGAATTGCGCATGTAGTTGGCGTGCGCGTCCCGGTAGTTGTCGCTCGCGTCCTCCTCGGCGGTCTTGGAGTCGACCGTGGCGGAGTCCAGGTTCTGCTTCGTCGAGTACGGGTAGGCGTCGGTGGTCGTGTAGCCGTCGATCACCCACACCATCTGCCCGTCCACGACCGCCGGGTACATCTCGGAGTCCAGCTGCAGGAACGGCGCGACCTCCTTCACGCGCTCCTGCGGCTGACGGTCGTAGAGGATCTGCGAGTCGGAGTTGACGTAGCTGGAGATGACGATGTTGGGGTCGCGGAACTTGATCGCGTACAGCAGGCGGTTGAAGAAGCTGCCCACCTTCGGGCCGCCGTCACCGGTGAAGGTGTTGTTGTGCTGGGCGCCTTCGTTCTTCTCGTCGGTCCCGGTCTGGTAGTCGAACTCCTCGGGCTCCGAGCCCTCGGGCCCGCCGACGATCGAGTAGTCCGGGGAGTGGCGGCCGAAGTAGACGCGCTCCTCGAAGTCGCCCAGCTCGCCCTTGCCGGGGACACCGGACTGCAGGAAGTCGGGCTCGCCGTCGGAGTTGCGCTGGTTGCCGTAGGCGGCGGCGAGGCCGTAGCCGTGCGTGTAGACGATGTGCCGGTTGACCCAGCCGCGGCTGTCGAGGTTGAACTTGTCCGGCCGCAGCTCGCGCACACCGATCACGGTGTCCTGGAGGCGGTCGTCGATCGTGTAGCGGTCCACGCTGAGCACCTGGTCGAAGCCCCAGTACTGGCGGTTCGCCTCGCGCTGCTCGAACGTCGGGGAGACGATCGAGGGGTCCAGCAGCCGGATCTGCGCGGTGGTGTCGGCGTCCTCGCGCAGGGCGCCCGCCTCGGCTGTGGTGGACGCGGAGTACGAGGTCTCGGTGACGTCGTCGACGTTCCACGCCGTGCGCGTCGCCTCGATGTTGCGCTGGATGTAGGGCTGCTCGAGGGCGCGCTCGTTCGGGGTCACCTTGAACTGCTGGATGGCCCACGGGTAGGCGGTGCCCACCACGAGGGTGGAGAGCACCATGAGGCCTGCGCCGACGGCGGGGATCCGCCAGTCGGCCCGCCAGATCCAGAGCACGAAGAGGGCCGCGACGATGACCGCGGCGATCGCGAGGATCGTCTGGGCGGGCAGGATCGCGTGGACGTCCGTGTAGGAGGCTCCGTCGAAGCGGTCGTGCTCGCCGGTGAGCATGCCGTAGCGGTGGAACCAGTGGCCCACGCCCAGCAGCAGCACGTAGACGGCGGCGAGGATCCCGAGGTGGCGACGCGCCGTCGTGGTGACCTCGAGGCCGCTCTCCTGCGTCCAGCTGATCCCGCCGTACACGAAGTGCCCGGCCACGGCCGCGACTGCGGAGACCAGCACCATGAACTGCAGGAACGAGATGATCATCGTGATCACCGGCAGCGTGAACACGTAGAAGCCGACGTCCAGGCCGAACACCGCGTCGGTGCTGCCGTAGGACTGGGGGTGCAGGAACAGCTGCACGTCCTGCCAGCGTCGGGTCGCGGCGAGACCGGCGAAGGCGCCGATGACGATGGGCGCGACGATCGTGATGCCGCGGCGCAGCGGGTCCACGGCCGCGCGGAACTGCTCCATGGCCTCCTGCTCGCGCGTCACCGGCGGGTAGACCGGTCGGCGCGTGTAGGTCAGGCGCAGGGAGAAGTACAGCGGCACCGCGAACACCAGGAAGCCGATCAGGAACAGGAGCCCCTGCGTCAGCCAGCGCGTGGTGAGCACGTCGGTGAAGCCGATCTGGTCGAACCAGAGGAATCTGGTCCATACCGCGGAGGCGATCAGCAGGAGGATCACGATGAGCGCGAGCACGCCGATCGTGATCGAGAGCGGGGAGATGCGGCGACGCCTCCCCGACGAACCGGCACCGGCCGGCTGTGGTCGGGGTCGGGGCTGGTCGCCGAGCGGTGCGGAGAAGCTCACGGGGTCCTCTGGGAGAGTCGTGGGATGAACACCGCACCGGGGCTTCATCGCCGGGTGGAGGAGACGCCGCTCCGGATACAGTGTGTGGCCGACCGCGTGCAACGGTGGCCCTCCCATCTTGCCAGGTCTCCCCTGGAAGGATTGTGATGAGTGAGACTCCCCCTGGGGCCGATGCCCCGCACGACGACCTCGACCCCGCGCAGGCGGCCCTGGCCGGCGTGCTCCTGGAGGTGCTGCGCCACCTCGAGGAGCCGACGCTCGAGCGCGTCCACTGGTTCGCCCTCCTGCGCAGCGCTCAGCTGCTGGCCGAGCAGCCGGGGCTCGCGGCGCTGCTGGGCGATGACGTGGCGCTGAGCCTGGCCCAGGACTCCCGGCACCTCACCCCCGTCGAGCTCGACGACGTGCCCGCGGATTCCGATCCCCTCTCCTCGCTCTCGGCCCTCGCGTGGCCCGAGGGCATCACCGGTCTGGCCGCGTGCTTCGACCTGAGCGCCGCGCAGCGCGAGGAGCGCGCCCCCGAGGACTCGCTCCCCACCGGCGCCGGCAGCATGCGCGCGGCGGTCGCCGCCCTCGAGGACGGCACCATGTTCTGCGCGCTGCGCCGCGAGGGCCACAAGGAGGTCACGCTCGGCGCGCAGCTCCTCCCCGATGTCGTCGCGGCGATCCGCGAGGCCGTCACCGGGGAGGAGTGAGCCCGGTCCGCTGCGGGGACCCGGTTCAGAACGGAGCGTCGGAGCCGCCCGCTCCCTGACCGGCGAGCTGCCTGCTCTCGTCCTCCTCCGGCCCTGCGCCATCCGAGGAGCCCTCGGGCTGCGTGACGGCGGGCACATCGTCCCCGTCGTCGCCCACGACCCCGCGGAGGGGCCGCACCATGGAGGGCTGTCCACCGGTGAGGACCTCTCCGGTGGTGACGTCGACCGGCGGATCGTCGTGGCGCTGGGCGCGCGTCATGTGCGTGGTGCCGAACACGAGATCATGGCCCACCGCGTCCGCGCGCACCTGCATGCTGCGTCCCTCGGAGCCGTCCTCCCATGTCCACTCGGAATAGCTGAGGCGGCCGGTCGCGATGACCGGGTCGCCCTTCTTCACCGAGCGCAGCATGTTCCTGCCCAGCGCCTTCGTGCCGTAGATGTTGAAGAAGTCCGGGGTGGCGGCGTCCTTGAAGTCGTCGGTCCCCTTGTCGTAGTAGCGGCGGTTCACGGCGATCCGCACCATCACGGTCGGCTCGCTCTGGTTGTTCGTGACGTGGGCGTCGCTCGTGGCGTTGCCGCGGACGGTGACGTAGACATCCCTCATGCTCATGGCGGGTTCCTTCCTCAGAGGCGGGGCTCGGCCCGCCGTCGGCCCTCTGCCGACTCCCCCAGAGTTCCCAGCAACCGCGCCGACCGCCACGGACGCGGCAGGAATGGGGAAAACCGACGCTGGGGAGGACCCGCGGGGTCGAGGCGCGAACGCCGTGCCGGGAGCGGGTGGGGCGGCGTCCGGCGCATCGGCGCCTCCGCCTGGCCCCGTCGAGTCCACGAGACATGACGAGACATGAAGAGACCGGCGGTCGACTCCTCACGAGGAGTCGACCGCCGGTCGAGCTGATCGCTCGCCCCGCAGGCGGCGCCGGTGCTCGGGCGCCCGCGCGGGGGTCAGCGGATCAGGTGGGTCGTGGCGTCTCAGGCGCCGGGGTTGACCAGGCCCTTCGTGCTGCGCGCGTTCTCGAACCGCGCCTGGACATCCGCCCAGTTCACGATGTTCCAGATCGCCTTCACATAATCGGCCTTCACGTTCTGGTAATCCAGGTAGAACGCGTGCTCCCACATGTCCAGCTGGAACAGCGGCACCGTCGCGACCGGGATCCCGTTCTGCTGATCGTAGAACTGCTCGATCACCAGGTTCCCCGCGATCGGCTCGTACGCCAGGATCGCCCAGCCCGACCCCTGGATCCCCAGGGCCGCCGCCGTGAACTGCGCCTGGAACGCATCGAACGACCCGAAGTACTCGTCGATCGCGCTCGCGAGCTCACCCGTGGGCTTGTCCCCGCCCTCCGGGGAGAGGTTCTTCCAGAAGATCGAGTGGTTCGTGTGACCACCCAGGTTGAACGCCAGGTCCTTCGACAGCTGGTTGATCGAGCCGAAATCGTTCGCCTCGCGCGCCGCCGCCAGCTTCTCCAGCGCCGTGTTCGCGCCCTTCACGTACGTCGCATGGTGCTTGTCATGGTGCAGCTCCATGATCCGGCCCGAGATATGGGGCTCCAGCGCCGCGTAGTCATAGTCGAGATCGGGAAGCGTGTACTCCGCCATGAGGTTCATCCCTTCCATTCGAGGTCGCGGGGACCGCAGACGGGTCCCGCCGTGTCCTCCATCCTGCCACGTCGGCCCTGCATGCGGGCAGGACGCGTTCACACAGGGTCCGTTGTCGACGCGGCCGCAGCCACGGGTCAGCCGTGCGCGCGCCGACCCGTCTCCGACACCCGGCCCCGTTCGTCGGACCGCCTTGCGAGAATGGCCCGATGGCGAGCGCACGAGGTGCTGATCGGGGCAGCGGCTCCGGCACGGGGACCGATCCCGGGACGGACTTCGCCCCGGCGTCGGCCGCCTCTGCGGTGCCCGAGCGCTTCTCGCCCGCGACCCGCGCCTGGTTCACCGAGGCGTTCGCCGCGCCCACGCCCGCACAGCAGGGCGCCTGGGAGGCGATCGGCCGCGGCGAGGACACGCTCGTGGTCGCCCCGACCGGATCGGGCAAGACCCTGGCCGCCTTCCTCACCGCGATCGACGATCTCGCCTTCGGCCGCGACGAGCGCCCCGGGGCCACCTCCGTCCTCTATGTCTCGCCGCTCAAGGCGCTCGGCGTCGACGTCGAGCGGAACCTCACGTCCCCGCTGGTGGGGACGATGCGCGCCGCACAGCGCCTCGGGCTCGAGCACCGTGAGCTGCGGGTGGGCGTGCGCACGGGGGACACCCCGCCCGCCGAGAGGCGGCGTCTGCTCACCCGCCCGCCGGACATCCTCATCACGACCCCCGAGTCGCTGTTCCTCATGCTGTCCTCGTCCGCGCGCGAGACCCTCGCCGGCGTGCGCACCGTGATCGTCGACGAGGTCCACGCGGTCGCGGGCACCAAGCGCGGCGTGCACCTCGCGCTCTCCCTCGCGCGGCTCGACGCGATGCTCGAGCATCCCGCGCAGAGGATCGGGCTCTCGGCGACCGTGGAACCGGTCGACGAGGTCGCCGCGTTCCTGGGCGGGGCGGGCCGACGGGGCGGGGAGGTGCAGGTGGTGCGTCCGCCGTCGGCCAAGACCTGGGACATCGGCGTGCGCCTGCCCGTGCCGGACCTGTCCGCGATCGACCCGCCCGCGGACGCGGTCGACGAGGACGACGTGTCCGGGACGATCTGGCCGCACGTGGAGCGGGCCGTCCTCGCGGAGGTCCTCGCCCATCGCTCGACGATCGTGTTCACGAACTCCCGTCGCCAGGCCGAGCGCCTCACGTCGAAGCTCAACACCCTGCACCGCAGGCAGGTCGTCGGCGACGAGGCGGCCCGTGTGCTCGGGGCCGAGGCGGACTCCGATCTCGTGGCCCGCGCACCCGAGGACCTCGCCGTCTCCCCCGACGAGATCGAGGACGTGGCCCGTGCGCACCACGGCTCGATGTCCAAGGAGATCCGCGCGAGCATCGAGGACCAGCTGAAGTCCGGGGCGCTGCGCTGCGTGGTGGCGACGTCCTCCCTCGAGCTCGGCATCGACATGGGGTCGGTGGACCTGGTGATCCAGGTGGAGACGCCGTTCAGCGTCTCGAGCCTTCTGCAGCGCATCGGCCGGGCCGGGCACGACGTCGGCGCGACCTCGCAGGGGATCCTCCATCCCCTGCATGCCTCCGACGTGCTGCGCGCGGCGGTGACCGTGCACGAGGCCGTCGAGGGGCGCATCGAGCCGCTCGCGGTGCCTCGCAACGCCCTGGACGTGCTCGCCCAGCACACCCTCTCGGCGGCCCTCGCGGAGGACCTGGACGTCGAGGACTGGTTCGACCTGGTCCGCGAGGCCCACCCCTACCGCTCGCTGCCGCGATCGGCCTTCGACCAGACGATCGACCTGCTCGCCGGCCGGTACCCCTCGACCGCCTTCTCGGAGCTGCGGCCGCGGCTGGTGCACGACCACGAGTCCGGCACCCTGCAGGCCCGGCCCGGCGCGCAGCGGCTCGTCGTCACCAGCGGCGGCACCATCCCCGACCGGGGCCTCTACCCGGTGCACCTGGTCGCGGCCGAGGGGGACACCCAGCCGCGCCGGGTGGGCGAGCTCGACGAGGAGATGGTCTACGAGTCCCGCCGCGGGGACGTCATCACGCTGGGCACCTCGAGCTGGCGGATCGAGGAGATCACTGCCGACCGCGTCACCGTCTCCCCCGCCTTCGGCCTCACCGGCCGCATCCCCTTCTGGCACGGCGAGGCGGCCGGACGGCCGGCGACCCTGGGCCGTGCGATCGCGAGCATGCAGGCCGAGCTCGCGGCCCTCCCGGACGAGACCGCCCGCGAGCGCCTGGGCTCCCTCGGCCTCGACGAGAACGCGCGCGGCGCCGTCGTCGACCATCTCGCCGAGCAGCAGCAGGCCACCGGGGTCGTCCCCGGCCCGGACCAGCTGGTGATCGAGCGCTTCCTCGACGAGCTCGGCGACTGGCGGGTGGTCCTGCACTGCGCGCTGGGCCAGCGGATCACCGGGCCGTGGGCCCTCGCCGTCGGCGCCCGCGTCGAGGAGCGGTACGGGCTGGACGGCCAGGTGATGGCGGCCGACGACGGCATCGTGCTGCGCATCCCCCACGGCGAGGACCCTCCCGGGGCGGACCTGTTCGTGTTCACGCCCGAGGAGATCGAGGAGGAGGTGCGGCGGCTCGTCGGCACCTCCGCCCTGTTCGCCGCCAGGTTCCGCGAGTGCGCTGCCCGGGCCCTGCTGCTGCCGCGCCGCGACCCGCGTTCGCGGGCGCCGCTGTGGCAGCAGCGCCAGAGGGCCGGCCACCTGCTCGAGGTGGCCCGCCCCTATCCGCAGTTCCCGATCATGCTCGAGGCGGCGCGGGAGTGCCTGCAGGACGTCTACGACCTCCCCGCCCTGGTCGAGCTCATGCGCGGGGTCGCCGGGCGCCGCGTGCAGGTGCGGGAGGTCGAGACGGACTCCCCCTCGCCCTTCGCGCGGTCCCTGCTGTTCGGCTACCTCGCCCAGTTCATCTACGACACCGACGCCCCGCTCGCCGAGCGCCGCACCGCCGCCCTCGCCCTGGACCAGTCGCTGCTCGCGGAGCTGCTGGGGAGCGTGAGCCTGCGGGAGCTGCTGGACGCGCGCGTGATCGAGGACGTCGAGCGCCGCGCGCAGGGCCTCGACGGGGAGCGTCCGCTGCGCGGCGCCGAGGACGCAGCCGACGCCCTGCGCCGCCTCGGCCCGCTCACGCTCGCGCAGATCGCCGCGCGGCTCGCGGAGTCGGACGACCCCGCGGGGGACGGCGCGGAGGACCGCGCCGCCGAGATCGGCCGCGAGCTGGTCGACGCGCGCCGCGCCGTCGCCGTGCGCATCGGCGGCGTCGAGCACCTGGCCGCGATCGAGGACGCGGGACTCCTGCGCGACGCGCTCGGGGCCGCGCTGCCGCCCGGGATCCCCGAGGCGCACCTGGCCGCCGTGCCGCGGGCGGTCGCGGACCTCGTCTCGCGCTGGGCGCGCAGCCGCGGCCCCTTCACCCCGTCGGACCTCGTCGACGCCTTCGACCTGGCACCCGGGGTCGCGCGCACGGCCCTCGAGCAGCTCACTGCCGAGCGGATCCTCCAACAGGGCGAGTTCACCCCCGGCCGCGAGGGCGAGGAGTGGGTGGACGCCCAGATGCTGCGGCGCATCCGCCGCGCCTCCCTGGCCGCCTCGCGCAAGGACATCGCCCCCGTCCCCCACCCCGTCTACGCGCGCTTCCTCTCCGACTGGCAGCACCTGCCGGCGCGGCGCCCCGACGGCCGCCGGGCCCGGGCCGACTGGCGCGGGGCCGATGGCCTGCTCTCGGTGATCGACCAGCTCGCGGGCGTCTCCCTGCCGCTGACCGCCTGGGAGACCCAGATCCTGCCCGCGCGCCTCCCGGACTTCTCCCCCGCCGTCCTCGACGCCGCCTTCGCCTCCGGCGAGGTGGTCTGGTCCGGGCACGGCCGGCTCGGGTCGGCCGACGGGTGGGTGCGCCTCCATCTGGCCGACGCGCTCCCCCTGGGCCTGGATGCGGGTGCCCTCGAGGAGTCCGCGCCCGCGCTCGTCGAGGGATCGCTGCCCGCCCGCGTGCTCGCGCTGCTGCGCGCGACCCCGGGCGCGCTGCGGCACGGAGAGATCCTCACCGCGCTCGCGAGCGATGCAGGGGACGAGGCGGGCGAGGCCGCCCGCCCGCAGGACGTGCACGAGGCCCTCTGGGACCTCGCCTTCGCCGGTCTCGTCACCAACGACTCCTTCGAGGCGCTGCGGACCTATGCGCTGGGTCCCGCACCGTCCCGCGGCGCGGGGCGCTCCGGAGGCGCCGGCCGCTCGGGCCGTTCGCGTCCGCTCACCCGGCGCGGGGCGGCGCGGCTCTCGGCGGCCATGATGCGACAGGGCGCCGCCGAGCCGTCGCAGCTGGTCACAGGGCCGGTCGGCGCGGGGCGCTGGTCGGCGCTGCGGGTCGAGGCGGTCGAGCCCTCGGCCCGGTCCGCGGCGCTCGCGACGCTGCTGCTCGACCGCCACGGCGTCCTCACCCGCGGAGCGATGGACGTCGAGGACGTGCCCGGCTCCTTCGCGGGCGTCTATCGGGTGCTCTCGGCGCTCGAGGAGGCCGGCAGCTGTCGGCGCGGTTACTTCGTGGACGGCCTCGGCGCCTCGCAGTTCGCGCCCGTGGAGGCCGTGGACCTGCTGCGCGACCGCGAGCACGAGGCGGAGGCGCGGCGGCACGCGGTCCCGGATGCGCGCGACGACACCGCTGGGCCCTCGACCCTCGTGCTCGCCGCGACCGATCCGGCGAACCCTTATGGCGCCGCCCTGCCCTGGCCGGCCCTGCCGATCGCCCCGCCCGAGGGGACGACCGCGCGACCGGCGCGCCGCGCCGGGACGCTCGTCGTCCTCGTCGACGGCGAGGTCGCCGCGTTCGTGGAGCGCGGCGGCAAGAGCCTGCTGTGGTGGGCCGGCGAGGACGCCACGCCGCTGGTGGCCGAGCAGCTCGCCCGCGCGATCCGCGACGACTCCCTGCTGCCGCAGCTGCAGGTGGAGCGGATCGTCGGGCACGGGCTCGAGGACGCGGAGGTCGCCCACGTGACCCGGGCGCTCGTCGACGCCGGCTGCTACCGCTCCCCGCGGTCGCTGCGTTTGCGCGCGGGAGGCCGCTGATGCCCGAGGGCGACACCGTCTTCCGCCAGTGCCGGATCCTCCACGAGGCCCTCGCCGGCGCCGAGATCACCCGCAGCGACCTGCGGGTGCCGAGCGCCGCGACCGCGGACCTGCGCGGATGTAGCGTGAGCGAGGTGGTCCCGCGCGGCAAGCACCTGCTGCTGCGGCTGCTCCCGCCCGCCGGTCCGGGCGCGCCCACCGGCTCGGGCACGTCCACTGGCCCGGGCACGTCCACCGGTCCGGGCACGTCCACGCGGACGGCGGAGCCGCTGACCCTGCACAGCCACCTGATGATGGACGGGATCTGGCACGTCGACGGCATCTCCCTGCGCTCGAGCGACACGAGCGCCGGCCCGCGTCCCTGGCACACCGCCCGCGTGGTGCTCGAGGCGATCCGGGACGACGGCCGCGAGGTCCGCGCGGTCGGGTACGACGTGAAGCAGGTGCGCCTGCTGCGCACGGCGGACGAGGGCGAGCTCATCGGCCACCTGGGCCCCGACCTGCTCGACCCCGACTGGTCCGAACAGCTGCGTGCGCGGGCGCTCGAGAACCTGCGTGCACGCCCCGAGCGGCCCGTCGGACTCGCCCTGCTGGATCAGCGGAACCTCGCCGGGATCGGCAACATCTATCGCTGCGAGCTGTGCTTCCTCCATCGGATCCACCCGTCGGCCCCGCTGCGCGAGGTCGCGGACCTGCCCGGCATGGTCGATCTCGCGCGGCGCCTGCTCACGGTGAACACGGACCGTGCGGTGCGGATGACGACCGGCGGGATGATGGGCCGGCGCGGCGACCTGTGGGTCTACGGGCGCGCCGGCGAGCCGTGCCGCCGCTGCGGCGCCCGCATCCAGCGCGGTGAGCTGCTCGAACCGGAGATCGAGGGCTCCGAGGGGCGCGTGATATTCGTGTGCCCGCGCTGCCAAGCCGGCGCCGCGGAGCAGAACGAGCGGAGAGGACAGGGTGCCGCCGCGGGCTCCCGAGCGCCGCGGCAGCGCGGGTTCAGGACCTGACGAGCCCCTGGGCGATCATGCTGCGCCCGGCGTCGAGGATCGCGTCCTGTGCGGGCCGCGGCTCCCAGCCGAGCTCGCGGGCCGCCTTCTCGTGGGAGGTGCGCTTGGCGACGCCGAGGTCGGCGACGATGGCGCGCATCTGACGGGAGAACAGCCCCGCGAACCGCACCACCGCGTTGGGCAGCGAGCGGGTGGGGACCTTCGCGGCGGCCTCGCCGAGGTGCTCGCGCAGGATCCGTGCGACCTCCAGCATCTCGAGCGCCGGCCCGTCGGACAGCAGGTACCTCTGCCCCGCGGCCGACGGGGTCTGCAGCGCGAGCACATGGGCGCGGGCGACGTCGCGCACGTCGACGATCGGGAAGAACAGGTGCGGGCTCGCCGGGATGGCGCCCTGCAGGAGGCTCAGGACCACGTGGTTGGCGCCCGAGGCTCCCGCACTCAGCAGCGGGCCCATGACGGCGACAGGCAGCATGGTCACGAGCTCCGGGGCGCCCGGCTCGCTGCGGGCGAACTCCCAGGCTGCCTGCTCGGCGAGGGTCTTCGAGCGGGCGTAGGCGTCGGACCCGGGCCCGTCGAGCACCGTCCAGTCCTCCTCGGTGAAGACCCGGCCCGTGTCGGCGTGCCCCCAGCTCACGGCGTGGAAGGCGGAGGTGAGGACCACACGCTGCACCCCGGCGTCACGGGCCGCGCGCAGCACCCGCAGGGTTCCCTCGCGGGCCGTGGCCGCGAGCCGGGCCTCGTCCTCCACGTGACCCGGCATGACCGGGGAGGCGACGTGGAGGACGGCGTCGACGCCGTCCAGGGCGCGCTCCCAGCCGTCGTCGGAGGTGAGGTCCGCCGCGGCGAACTCGAGTGCCTCGCCGCGGGTGAGGCCGGCCGCCTCGAGCTCGGAGCGCACGCGCGCCTCCTTCTCGAGGGAGCGCATGGTGGCACGGACCCGGTATCCGTCGTCGAGCAGCTGCAGGAGGCAGTGGCCGGCGATGAATCCGGAGCCGCCGGTGACGAGGATGCGCTGTGCCGGCATGGTGGCCTCCATCAGGCGTCGAGGGGTGCGACGGTCTCGAGGAACAGTCGGGCGACAGCATCCTCCTGCGCCCCGAGGACCACTTGCACGTGCTTCCCTGTGTCCGCGAGCCCGTGCTCGGCGTCCTCTCCGGGGCCGCGTCTGCGGTCGACGACGGTCTGACCCCGTGCGGGGCCGGCCGCCGTCTCGACGCGCACCGGCAGGGTGCGGATGTCCATGAGATCGGGGGCGACGAGCGAGCAGACGGCGCCGGCGTCGCCGATGCGCGCCGCCTCCGGGCCACCGGGCAGGCCGTCCTCGTCGCGGAGCCAGAAGTCCAGCAGCTCTCCGAGCGCAGTGGTCAAGGGGTCGGTGCTCGCCGCGAGCCGCGCCACGGACTCCTCGTCGAGCCCCACCCGGTCGAAGACGTCGAGGCCGTACATGCGCACGGGCAGCTCGCTCTCGAAGACGATGCGCGCGGCCTCCGGGTCGTGCCACACGTTGAACTCGGCGACCGCGGTCGCGTTCCCGACCGAGGCGGAGCCGCCCATCAGCACGATGCCCGGCAGCCGCGCCGCGGTCTCGGGGTACATGCGCAGCAGCAGCGCGACGTTCGTGAGCGGCGCGAGGGCGACCAGGGTGAGTGGCTCGTCGGAGGCCTCGATCGTCCGGCGCATGAGCTCGACGGCGTGCAGATCGGAGACGGGACGATCACTGTGCGGGAGCGAGATCCCGCCCAGTCCGTCGGCCCCGTGGGCCTGCGCAGCATCGCGCGGCGCCTCGAGAAGGGGCCGCGACGCCCCGGCCGCGACCGGCAGGTCCCGCGGGGCGCCGAGCGCGTCGAGCACCCGGCAGGTGTTCTGCAGGACGCGCGGCAGCGGCACGTTACCGTCCACGCAGGTCACCGCCCGCACGTCGATGTCCTGGTGGCGCACGGCGAACATGATCGCCATCGCGTCGTCCACGCCGGTGTCGACGTCGAGCAGGATGTGATGGGTCGCCATCGGGACCTCCAGGGGATGCGGGCACAGGCGCGGGGACGGGCTTCACTGTCGCACGTCATGCGCCTGCTGCGCGTCAGGAGCAGAGGCTCGTGCTGGCTAGACTGGTCGGCGCATCCGCACCTGTGCGCCGCGCGCCCGGCTCGGATGCACGCCTCCATAGCTCAATGGATAGAGCAACGGCCTTCTAATCCGTAGGTTGCAGGTTCGAGTCCTGCTGGGGGCACCTGACCTGCATGTATACCGATTCAGCACCATTCTCGGCGCGCCAAGTACGATTTAAGTACGACTTTCACAAGGAGTCGCATCACCGGATCACGGCCGCTACGTCGCTCACATCGACGTTCCGATCGACGTACGCCGACCACGAGGTGGCCGGGTCATGTCCCATCACCGCCATGATCATGCGCGGATCAACACCCGCATCCATCAGCTGACGCTCAATCGTCCGCCGAAGGGTATGGAACGTCACCCAGGGGAACCCGGCCCGGTCGAGCGTCCGACGGACGGCCTTGGTCGTCGTCGCAAGATCGGGAACCCCGCCCGTCTGTGAAGGGAACACGAACTCGGCTCCCGCACCCGCTGGACCCTTCTCCGAGACTCGAGATTCGAGAGCCGCCTGCTGCCGGATACGGAGCAAGTCGGCCGCGGGACGAGGAAGCGGCACCGTGCGCCGGCTCGACTCCGTCTTGAGGCGCGGAGCCCACGAGCGGTCGGCCCCGGCTCCGAAGACCTGGCCCTCGATGCTCAAGTACGGCTGCTCTTCGTCAAGGCGCACGTCGACCCAGCGCAGCGAGTTCGCCTCAGCGATTCGCAAGCCGGTGTAGCTCCCCAGGTTGATCAGGTCGCTGACGTCCAGCCGCTGCCTTGGATAGCGCTCCTTGACCTTGCTGCGCAGTAGCACCAGCTGTTCCCCGGAAAGCGAGTTGTCACGCGGTCGCGGCGAGCCGTTGCTGTAGACACGCTTGCCTCGGGTTGCGCTCTGGCTAGGCAGCTTTAGTCCGGCGGCAGGGTCCGAAGAGATGTGGCGCAGCGCGACCCCGCGTGCGGTGGCCTTGCGCCAGATCGCGCGCAACTGAGGCAGAGATGCTCCTCCTCCGGCAGTGGCGACACGTTCCACCTCATCGGCCAGATCAGCGGGCGTTACGCGATCAATCGGAAGGCCGTAGAGCGCAGTCGAGTATTCACGCGAACGCTTGAGGCGACTCGTCCGCCCCGTGTCCTCTGTAGCGTGTCCGGGCTTGTAGCCAGCCCAGCGGCCAGCGACTCCCAGGTAGGTCCTCCGGGAGTTGGAGGAGCGCACGCTTGTATCTCTGCCATCTTCGATCCGCTGTACCGCCCATTCAACCAAGCCACCGAGTGTTGGGACGGAAACGTCGTCGCCAGCGATCGAACGGCGCTCGGCCTCGATGACCTGCTCGAGTTCAGCCTGCGCCATTGCCGGCGTCTGCGCCGACCTGGACAGTTGCGTCATCGTTCCATCCCCGAGTCGCATCCGGCACCGTGCACGCCACTGCCTTCCGCGCTTGGCCCGCGAGAGCGCCGAGTCTGCAGGGTCAGCGGACCGCCAGGGGCCGCCGTCGGTCCGCACATGGAAGGAGACCTGAGTGGTGGCTCCGGGCGGGGTCCTCCTTCGAGTCATCGCAACACCGAGACGTCGGGCGCGCTGGAGTGCTCAGCCCGCCGAGGCCCAGAGATGCACGTTTCGACCTCGAGCACGCGAGCGCTGCAGGGACGCTTGCCCGCGCACTCGCGGCCCCAGTACCGTGGGGCTGACATCTTGAAGGTCCTCCTCGGGGATCTTGCCAGCGGCTCCGGTTCGCACCCGGACGCCTCCGACTCTCGATTCGCCCCCGGTGCTCGCGCCAACGAGCCCGGGGGTGAATTTTGTGCACACACAGTACTGCCCGCGCGCTTGCTCAAGGTCGCACAGGTCTCCGCTTCGGAGGATCCCGCCGGCCCCGGGACACGGTAGCGCGACGATCAGGCCGCTCGTCTACGGCGACTGTGTGCCCGTGCAGCGCGGAACTCCAGCACATGCCTAGAGCTGGGGTCGCATCTCTGATCCGCAGCCGGTCCCCGGAACGCGTGCGAGGAAGCCGCCCCGGTCTCCCCTCGATCATTCACGAGCGTCGGGCATCGTCGTACGCGCGCTCGATGTCGGACAGCTCCGCGAGTCGCACGTCGCCGTAGTGCACCCGTGCCATACCCAGTAGGTGGTCGAGCCAGGCTGTCTGGCTCGACGCGAGTCGGCGTCGACCGTCATCGAGGCGCGCGAGGAAGTCGCCCACAGAGGCGACGTGCCAACGGTCTGCGGAGACGAGGTGCTGGCCCCATGCGCGGGCGGATGCCGTCCGAGGGAGAAGGGCGATGAAGTCGACTGCGTCGAGCCCTGGCTCAGGGATCGTGACGCCGTCGGGCAGGTATGAGATCAGCGAGGCGTACGCATCGCCCTGGTGCACCCCGGCACGGCCGCTACCCGTGTGCCATGCGCACTCCTCCTGAGCAGCTCTGCACTGTTCGAAGAGATGCGGCGTATCCCATGCGGGGTTCTGGGGCACTGCGAGGTTGAAGATCTCGGCGGAACGTGCGTCCATCACCCGTTCCCACTGATCGAGTCGCGCCTCAGACTTGTTGCGCGCGTGGCGCGCCGCTTTCGCGCTGGTCGCATTGAGCTTCGCCCAGGCTCCTTTGACCTTCATCACGAGCGCGAGGGTGTCATCGTCGTCAGTCGCCACCACGTCAGGCGCTGGCGGACCATTGAGCCCCCAGTGCCAAGAGTCGCCTTCCACCCATCGGGCACCCAGGCTCGACGACGAACTGGTCGAGTCGGCAAGCGCCTTCGCCACGAGCAGCCGAAGGTCGCGCTGATCGGCCTGCCCCCGAGTCGCGCTGAAGAACCTCCCCAGGGCCGCCGTGAACGCGGGCTCTGTGACCTTGTCCGGGACCGGACCGGGCGCGGCGAGCTCTGGAACGCCGCCTGCGGGGTGTGTCATCTGGCGCTCCTTCGAGATTCAAGTGCGGTCTCTTCTTCGCTGAGTGCCTACGACCAGTGTCTCAAACGCCCCTTGCCCTCCGTGCGCGGCGCCTGGTCTCTGGAGGGGCGAGCTTTGACGAGAAGCGTGCGCATGCTCAGGAGGAACAGAAGGACGACGAGTCCGAGGGCGGCTGGTACGAGCTTGCCGGCGACATTGATTGCGTCCGCCACGTGCT
The DNA here is from genome assembly GCF_022346485.1 of Brachybacterium sp. ACRRE. Classification (NCBI taxonomy): domain Bacteria; kingdom Bacillati; phylum Actinomycetota; class Actinomycetes; order Micrococcales; family Dermabacteraceae; genus Brachybacterium; species Brachybacterium sp. ACRRE. The sequence continues at coordinate 131,535 of NZ_JAKRMO010000001.1, forward strand.
GGAAACGAGGCGCAAACTCGCCGACGACCGCTGCCGACATCGAGAGCGCGTTGTTGGCGGCATGCGCGAGGAACAGCGGCCAGATCCGTCCGAAGAGGTGGTAGAGCATGACCAGCAAGAGGGACCATACGACGAAACCCGGGATCGCCGAGACGCCGTAGTAGATGTGGAAGGCGCACCGGAGGATCACAGCTACCGCGTACACCGTGAGCCAGCGATAGCCGGCCGCCCTGAGCGCCACGACGGGGATCGCCAGAACAACGAGCTCCTCGACGGCTCCGGAGAGGGCGGAAGCGGGGATATCGACGAGACCCGCGGCAGCGCTGGTGTGGACAGGTGTCGGGTAGTGCCCGCGCGGCGGCATGATGGGGACCGACGACGTGAGGATCGAAATCACGACCTGCACGAGGTTCGCAACGGTCCACGCCCCGTACAGGCAGGCCGCGAGCCTCCATCCGCTGTACGTCGACGGCTCCAAACCGACGGCGGCGCGGGGCAGCTTGACGGCGTCGGCGAGGGCGCCGAGGACTATGACGCCTAGGGCGAGCATGGCCAGTGCTTCGCCCAGGTAGAGCGCGGAGTCCCACAAGGTGATGGGGTCCGGACCCTCGTGTGTCTGGAGGTATTCGGCCGCGTTGATGATGCCGCGCCACCACTTCACGCCGTAGAGGCCCAACACGACGACCCACGCGAGCACGGGGGATATGTGGGCGCCATCGGGGAGGGCCAGCTGTCGCTGCCTGCGGGCCTGTCGGAGGGTCCAGAGGCGCAGCTTCACGTCCCGGCGGGGTCGACGTGTCCACTGGCGGGTGTCTGACATGTGCCGGTGCTCCTCTCGCGAAGGGTCATCGCTCCAGGTTCAGGACGCGGCGCGTTCGCACAGATCCCGCACGGCGATCTCGAGGCGACCTCGATCGCGCAGAGAACGGTCCGTCGTCAAGCGCTCAAGGGCCGGCGCATCGGCCTGCTCGGCGCTGAATCCTGAGCGCAGTAGGGCTCGGGAGAGTGCTGTGGATGCGTCGACCGGACCACCTCCGGGATAGCCGAGGTTGTGGCCGGATCGTGCCCGCGCGTCGATGGGGATCATCCCGACCAGCCGTCCGTCGCGACGGACGAGGAGGGAGACGTCGTCGATGTCCCCGCCGAGGGCGCCGCTGACGATCTCGTCGGACACCCGGATCTCGGGGACTTGGCGGGTGTCCTCGAGCACGAGCAGTCGGCGGCGATCGGATCGGGACGAGAGTGCCGCAGGCCGGCCGAACAGGTCACGGCCCAGCTGCAGATCCTCATCACGCCAGTGCGAGGTCGCCTGGGCGATGTGTGCCCGCTCGTGGGGCTGCAGGTCGCTGGCGGTCTCATGCGGGGTGAAGCCGTCGGCGTACTCGGACATCACCGGGTCGGTGTGCAGGGCGTCGATGGTGCGCTCGACGATGGGCCGCAGTGGGTATCGCTCCTCGAGGGAGCGCCGGAGGTCTATAAGGGCGTCGACGTCATGGTCTTCGACGTCGGTGCGCAGGACGATGCCGCCGAGCGTCGAACTCGCGAGGCGTTCGATGAGCGGGTCGGGGTCGCGTCCGAACGTCCCGGCATCGTTCGCGGCGTCGACGAGCAGCCGGTACGACTCCTCTGCCTGACGCGGTGTGAAGCGAAGGCCGTCGGGCTGGTTGGCGAACCGCCGCTGGATCTCGTCCACCGTCTCGGGGCTTGCGTGCTGGCGCTGCAGGACGCTGCCTTGAGGGGTCCAGGGGTACGTGAGGCCGTCCAGCTCGCCGTCACGTGCGGATGGAGAGGGGCGGTTGGAGAGCATCCGGGACCCGTCGAGGAGCAGGTCTCGGATCAGCGCTGCAGCAGGGCTCGTGTAGCCGGCGAGGGCGTGCAGATTCTCCTCGCGGGTGAGGTGCTCGTCTGGGTCCCAGGGGGCCGTGACGGGTCGCCCGGTGCGGGTGAACGTCTCCACGTTCTCAGGCGTGTACGCGCTGCGGTGGAAGATCACGGGCCGCTGCCCGATCTTCTCCGCGAGCGCTTCGAAGTCCACGATGCTGCGGATGGGGTCTTCGAAGCTGGGGGAATCACCCGTGCTGTTTCTGACCGTCAGGACGGAGTCCATCAGCATGTACGCGTTGGCCCCCTGGAAGGGGTTCCCCTCGAGAGCGAGCACCGCGGTGCGTTCCGGGCGAAGGTGAGGGAGTAGGGAGAAGACGGCCGCCGCGGTGTCCGTAGCGGCAGCGTCGAGCAACCCGGTGTAGAACGTGTCGGCGCAGCTGGCGACGAGTACGACGGCGAGCTCATCGTCAGCCCATGCCCTCAGGTGGACCGGCGTTTCGCGGGGCGTCCCGCTGGGGTAGAGGAATCCTGTCGCGAGGCGGTCGTAGATCAGCGGAAGTGGGGATCCTGCCTGCGGGATCTCGGTGAGGGCGAGGGTACTGATCGCCTCGTGGCCCCGATTCTGGATTCGCGCCAGACGCCGGCGGACGCTGGAGGCGGTGACGAAGAGGTCTCTGCCTCCGACATCGGCACGATCAAGCTCTCCGCTTCCCGAGTACTGGCGAATGCGCTCGACGGAGACGCCGAGCATCTCGGCAGCCTCCGCAGCGCGCATCGGCGGTTCGGGCCGGAAGAGACGGAGGGCGGCGGAGATGAGCTGGTTTCTGGACATACCTTCCTCTCAGTACGTTCACCTCAGCCTACCACGTCAGGGCTACCGCTAGCGATACTCTCGGGGTTTCGGGGAACCCTGCGTGCACGGCCGGCCCCGTCGACGCCAGCAAGGAGAGGCGGGTGGGCGGACGATATACGTCCAGTCAGCGTGATCTGAAGGATGCGCAGATACTGCCCGGTGGTCTAGAAATGAGTGTCAGTACAACGCGGCGCGACGCTCTGCAGTTGCCGACTGAAATCGTCACGTAATCAACGTCCGATAATGGCGGTTATCGGACAACGGCATCCCTTCGGGCCGACAGGATTGCGCGCCCCGCCTTTGTCAACGGTTCGCGTGGAGCGAGCGGCACGCACGTGGCGCCCGCCGAGCCGAATCGCAGTGGACGGCAGGATCTGTGCACTGGTCACTGGTGGCAGGGCGCATGAGATCATGGACTCATGCCGACCATCCGCAGCACGAAGCCCGATCTGGACGAGCAGCTCCCGGTGGCACTCGCCGCCCGCATCGCCCGCACCGACAGGGCCTCCCTCGCGCACCTCGTTGACCACGGACTGATCCCCCGCCTCGACCTCGACTCCGTCCGGGCGCTCGCGAGCAGTGGGGAAGTCACCGCCAAGGCGACCGACGAGCCCAGGCACCTCGTCACGCGCCTCGACCTCGACCCCATGACCCTGCGCATCGCAGACATGAGCGACAGTCAGCTCGAGCAGGCGCTGGAAGGGCCGCACCGGGTCCCCGCCGCCTACCTCGGGCGAGAAGTCCTCGTCGCCGTCCGCTCCTTCATCATCGCCACCGGACGGATCGACGCACTCGGCGAGCCCGTCGCGCTCCGCACCGACCGGCGCGGCCGCGAGATCTACGCTCGGACGATCATCATCTCCCTCGAGACACGCCTGACCGACCTCACGGATCGCCCACCCAAAGCGGCCGGTGACCACCGATGGCTCGGGCGGAGAGCACGCGTTGGAACAGGCGGCGCGATACTCACCCTCGAAGCCTGAGCAGCGCCCGAACACCCCGACGCACCTGTCGCCGAAGGAGCCCCGATGGAGCAACGATTCACCATCCACTGGAACGGAACGGGCGCCCATCTCAAACTCCGGCTATCCCCCGCCGCGACCATCGCACTCGACCTGAACAGCACGGAGGTCGACCAGCTTCGGACCCTGCTCTCACCGCCCCAAGAATCCACGCCGGCGACCCCGTTCGCCGCACGCCCCACCTCTCCGAAACCCGCAACGCCGGACAGCCCCAACCTCCCGAACGCATCGGCGCCCGAAGAGCTCGCCATCTTCGACACTGCAGTCCCGCACATGGCACGCCTCGGATTGGACCGCAGGGACCTCGCCCACATCCTCGATGATCCCGAGGACGAATGGGTCGACCAGAGAGGCGTCGCAGCGGTCATTGTCCGAGGCGACCACGCCATCGTCGTCGGCCTTCGCGATCACGTGATCATGTCCGTCATGGACTCGCGACGGGCGTACACGAGACGACCACGAGACAGCGAACCCGTCCCCCGGCACCACGGCGGCAGCGGCACGAGATACCCCACCAGTGTCCCCGAGCTCTGGAACGTCCTGCGCGACCGCGGCGCAGAGGTGTCCCGCACGGGAGGCGGCCACATCGAAGCCGTCTACCAGGGCAAGCGATGCACGATGGCCTCCACGCCCTTGGACCGCCGGTCACTGCGCAACGCCATCACCCACATGGAACGCACGCTCGGCCTCGATCTGCGACGCGACCCTCGGTAGACGGCGCCGTCCCGCGGTGGACCCATCCCGCCCACTGAAGAGTCATCCGGAGATGCCGGGACTCCTCACGAAGGGAATGGCCATGGCCCACCTCGCTGACGACGCGGACATCGCACTGCTGGACGACCCGACTACCGCTCACCGAGTGCACGCGGCCGCCGAGTTCAGCGACGACCCCGAGACTCTGGACGCCCTCGCACGCAGCGGCGCGCCCACCAGCGTCCTCATGAAGATCGCGCACAACCCGGCGGCAGCCGAGCACACCCTCGAGCACCTCGTCGACGTCGACGAGCGCTGGCTGACCTACCCCGCCACCCGCCGCACGGACCTCTCGGCCGAGTTCATCGACCGGATCGCCCGCCGCCTCAGCGACCGCAACGCGATCTACCACGTCACCTCGGCCCCCGCCGCATCGGAGTCGACCCTCCGCTACCTGGCGTCGCATCCGAACGCGCCGCGCGGCGCCGTCGAACAGGTCGATGCTCGCCTCGGAGCACTCCCCGCATTCGCGGCGTAGGGCTCCTCCGGCAAAGGCGAAACCCCAGGGAGATCATCTCCCTGGGGTTTCGTGCATACCCTGTCATGGCCCCATCCGCCGACGACATTGGAAGCCTACCCGAAACGACCAATTCGAATACATCGATGCTGGTCACGGTGCGCAGAATGTCCCGCAAAAGAGCCTTCCCGCCCACTGGAGAGGGTGAGCGTCCACCCCTGCGGAAGGCCCTGCAATGCGTGCTCTGACCGAGGCTGTCCTCTCCCGAGACCTCTTGAATATCCGACACCATCTCCAGGAACTCGTCGAGTCTGGGGATCCGAGCATCAGGGGCAACGGCGGACCCTGCACCCTCGTCGTCGCCATGTGGGCAGGGATCATCGCCGTCGGGCCCCAGGCCACAGGAGACGCGATGCGAATCGCATCCTGCATGCTCGCCGACGCCACGCGGATCCGCCCGTTCGCCTGAACGGCCCGCGGCAGCGCCTGCCCGCCCACTGGGGAGCGCAGAGTGCCCAGGCAGGAGGACCACCATGGCCATCACGCACTACGAACTGCTCGGCGTCGCCCCCGACGCTTCTCGGTCTGAGATCACTGCGGCCTTCCGGGCGCAGATGAGAGCGCTGCACGGTGACGCCGGCGGCAATGATGAGCTCGCGAAGCAGGTGAGCTCAGCGTTCAATGTGCTGTCGAACGCGGAGCGGCGCGCGAAGTACGACCGCACCCTCTTCTACGAGCGGTCCTCCAGTGCGAGCGCCCCGACACCTCCGCCCTCATCGGAGCCGACTCGCGGCCGCCGGAAGGTCTTCCGCCCCGACCGCGACGTGCCGGACGTGTCGATGATGACCGCGGACCCCACCGCGTGGGGGTCCTGGTACACCGCACCAGACGACCAGGCACCGGCCCGGTCGCGCCTCCGACGGTCACCCCACATCGTGCGACGCGTGCTGCTCGCGCTCGGGTTCCTTGCGTGGGTGCTCGCGGGCGCCGCCGCGGCGCGAACGATCGGGCTCCCCCTCGCGCGGGTGGGGATCCTCGATGTCGTGCCGGCGCTGGCGGTCGGAGCCGGCATCCATCTCGTGTGGTCGGCGCTCGTGTTCTTCCGTGCGCTTCACTCGCGCTGGGGCGTCATCTCTACGCTCGTGCTCGCGGGCGCCGCGGCCGCGGTGATCTACCGGGACGCAGGCACACCGCTGCCGATGCTTGGGAGTCCGCTGTGCCTGGTCGCGAGCGCACTCACCACGCGGCTGTCCTTCGTGATCGCGCTGTCGCGGTCCGGGCGCACCGACGGGGACAAGATCATGCGCTCGTCGTTCATCACGCAGGCCGGCGCGACTTCTCTGGGTGAGCGACCGGCGGACATCGATCGGCTCCTGGGCGCGCTCGTCGGTGCGTTCGGCCAGCGCGAAGGCGTCCGTGTGATCCTCCTGCCGGACCGCGTGACCCCGCATCGTGACGCCTCCCCGGTGCGGTCTCAGGTGGCGGTAGTGATCGGGCGCACCCTGCACTTGGTGGCGATCCCCTCCATCGGCGCCGACGGTATGGAGATCGCGGGGTCAGACCTCATCGCGGACGGGAGCGTGTATCGGAACGTGGTGCGCGACGAGATGCGGGCGCTCGAGTCCCGGTTCGGACGGACGGGCAAGGTGCGGGGCTACGTGATCCCCACGCGCATGGTCTCCTCGCAGCCCCGTGCGGCGACGGTGGACGGGGTCACCTTCGGTTCACTCACGCAGGTCATCGACGAGATGGGCTCCGTGGCCGGCGCGCACCTCGACAAGCCGAACACCCTGTTCCGCAGCCAGGCGCTGCAGGCCATGGCGATCCTGCTGTGATCCAAGGGCGGCCAGGAACCATGGTGCCGGCAGCGAGCCGAGCGTCTATGTCGCTAGGTCTTCGTCCCTCATCGGAGGAAAGTAACCCAGCCGGCGCCGAATCCGCAGATCGGTGATCCAGTCTGGGTCGGGTTCGACGTTTGCGATCACCACGTCGGTGAAAATCATGGCGCACGTTGGGCCAATACGTACCCTTGAATCGCCCCGGGTTTGTTAGAGGCTCGCAAGTGCCGCTTCGGCGGTCGCCGGCACGGTCTGGTGGTGATGGTAGATGTCCTCGAACTCAACGGGCGGGATCATACTGATCTCGCCGTGGAGCCGTCGGTGGTTGAACCAGTCGATGTACTCCGCGGCCGCGATCTCGAGGTCGTCGATGCCCGTCCAGGGACCGTGGTTACGGGCCAGCTCGGCCTTGTAGAGCGAATTGAATGTCTCGGCCAGTGCGTTGTCGTAGGAGTCGTCTGTCGAGCCGACCGAGGCGACGGCGCCGGCTTCGGCGAGCCGCTGGGTGTAGCGGATGGCGACATATTGAACGCCTCTGTCGCTGTGGTGCTTGAGTCCAGTAGCGGCCTGGCCTGCGTGCTCGCGGGTCCCGATCCCCATCTCCAGCGCGTCGAGCGCGAGGTCGGTCCGCAGCGACTTCGACAGCTGCCACCCCACGACGCGGCGAGAGAACACATCGATGACGAACGCGGCATACGCCCACCCCGCGAACGTCCGGCAGTAGGTGATGTCCGCGACCCACAACTGGTTCGGAGCTGTCGCCGTGAAGTCCCGCGCGACCAGGTAAGGACGAGAATCCGGTCCGCGACCGGGGATCGTAGTGCGTGGCCCCTTCGCACGACTGATGCCACGCAACCCCGCGGAACGCATGAGCCTCTCGACCGTGCAACGCGCGATCTCGATCCCTTCCCGGCGTAGCTGGGCGTGCAGCTTCTTCGCCCCGTAGACGCCGAAGTTCGCCGAGTGGACTCGGCGGATCTCGACCAGCAGTTCCTCGTCGCGCAGTGCCCGCTTCGAGGGCGGGCGGGTCTTGAAGGCGTAGTACGTGCTCGGCGCGATCTGCGTGCCCGCCACGGTGAGCGTGCGACAGATCGGCTCGACGCCGAACTCGTGCTTGTGCCGGTCGATGAACTCCACGATCAGCGCGGTGGGCGGTCGAGCTCCGCTGCGAAAAAAGCCGAGGCCGACCGCAGGATCGCGTTGGCCCGGCGCAGCTCGCGCACTTCCTCCTCCAGTTCAGCGAGCCGCTCGGACTCACTGGTCGTGATCCCGGGTCGGTGCCCCTGGTCGATCTCGGCCTGCCGGACCCAGTTCCGCAACGTGTCGGGATGGATCCCGAGCTGCTCGCCCACGCGACGAAACGTTCCCAACCTCGTCGCTGGATCCAGTCGCGCTTCCACGGCCATCCTCGTGGCCCGCTCCCGAAGCTCGTCCGGGTACTTCCTCGGTGCTGCCACGCTCCTCATCCTCCCCTGGGATCAGAGCCTCCACCAGACCCGGGGCGATTCAAGCTGCCCGGAAGCCTTCAACCCCTCGACCAGGTCCCGGCCCCTGGGCTCGCCCGGCTCCTTCTCATCGGTCATGGTCATGATTCTTACCGTTCCTCTTGGTACGGCTTACACAGACCATCTGACACGCCCCTGCGCGCCCGGCCGGAGGCTCGACAGATCAACGCCAAGGCACCCTGCGGGCCAATCGTAAGCAAGGGTCAGAACATCCCGGCCAGGACTTCCTCATCCTCGCGGGATGCGGCAGAAACAGACTGACAATCGTAGCTATCTCCAACGGCGCCGACTGCCGCTTTCATCCCTGCAGTGCTCAGAGCGTCCGAATAGGCCAACGGGGCGCATTGACGGCCTCGGTCGCTGTGATAAACCAAGCCGCTACTGGAGGCCTCGGCGCGGGTGCTCGGCAGGGCGTGCGCGAGGGCCTGCAACGGCAATGCCTCGGTGTGCAGGCTGGCCGCGACGGTCCAGCCGACGATCCGCCGGGTGCAGACGTCCGTGATGAACGCGGTATGGCAGAACCCGTTGGGGATGCGAACGTAAGTGATGTCCGCGACCCAGAGCAGATTTGGCCCCTGCGCAGAGAAGTCCCGCTCGACGAGGTCGGGGCAATGATCGGGTGCTCCCGTTGTCGTGAGCGCTTTGCGGCCACGCCGAACCCCTTCCAGGCCAGCGACTTTCATCAGTCGAGCGGTCTGGTCTCGGCCCATTTCCCAGCCAGCTCGGCGCATGGCCTGGTGCACCTTGCGATACCCGTCGACGCCGTAGTTCTCAGCGTGGACTCTTCGGATCTCGCCGATCAGCATCTCGTCGCGGATGTCCCGGGCAGAGGCTGGGCGCTGCTTCGCGGCTCGGTAACCGCGAGAGGTGAGGAACCCGCAGTCTGTCGCGCTGAGCACGCGGCAGATGGCCTCGACCCCGAACTGATCACGATTCACGTCGATGAACCGGATCATTTCGTCGTGGGGCAGTCGCACCAGGACCCGACGCCGCGCGGCCGCGACCGCCCCGCAACTCTTTTGCATTCGCAACCATCGGAAACCGGCGGCATCGAGCGAAACCCATAGAATTCATTGACCAAAATCAAACCCAATCGTACAGCAGCATATTGCCATCAAAGATGCAACATCTATAGGCTCGTTCCCAGACACGCGCCGAACCGCCTACTTCAACGACCGCAAGTACTCGTTGTATGCGTCCAGCTCGACATCACCTTGCCTTGCAACCTGTCGATCTCGTACCCGATTTAGGCGCTCATCACTACGGGCCCAGGCAATCATGACGATCAGAAGCACCAGGAGCGAAGGTAGTTCTCCGTAAGCCCAGGAGATCCCGCCAGCCAAGTATTGGTCTTTCATCGTGTCCACGCCCCAGGCTTCTGGCGCCGAAGTGAATGCGCTCACTAGCGGGGCGGGTGCCATCATGACAAGAACCCCAAAAAACGCAAATAAACCGGCCTCAAAGAAAGCATCCAATACTCTGGAAAGATAGCTAGTGCGGGAAGGTAAGGGATCACCGGGGACAAGAGTCAGGTTGAATAAGATGCCACAAACCAGGAAAAGCAGTTCTAATACCAGATGCCCCGTTGTCGAGCTCAGGAATCGACTCGCCACGTTTGCCAAATAGAGACCATAAAAGAGAAACAAGAACAATGGCAACGTAAACAGGGGATGCGTAAGAAGTTTGCCAAACCGCGAACGGAGTCCAAATAATGCAATCCTGAGGATCGGTTGCCCCCACCAATTATGGGGTGTAGCACGCAAAAGCAATGTTCCGGGCTTTCCGAGCAAAAGAAGTGGCGGGATGGTGAGCATGAACGTCATCTGCTGGAACATAAACACCGAGAACATCGCATAGCCGTACCCTTCTACCGCAAGGCCGGTCATCCCAACAAGAATAAGCGTTCCGAGGAGAAACGCCGCGCCGCGCCAAGCCGCCCAACCCCTCCCGGAAAATATCATCGCGATCCAACCGGCGATGTACATCAATCCAATTGAAGCGGCAATGATTGGAATAACCGGCACGGTCGGTAACTCCAGACGAAAAAAGTTCGCCAAAGACGGCGGTTCCGTCGGGATCCATGCCGCGTGCCACACTCAATCTCACCATCCTTGTTTATGCGCTTGAACGAGAAACTCCTCGCCGAGAAGTCTACAGCACCACCGGTGTTCCGGCTAGAGCGTAGCTCCTGCAAGCGTTGGCGCCCACGAATATTACGTGGCAAAAGTGATCGGGTAATATTCCTAACGTATATCGGACTGACGAGCTGCGCCCGGAGGCCGCGGAGACCGTCGCCGCCCTGCATGCCTAGGGGATCCGCACCATCATGTTCACCGGCGACAACGCGCTCACCGCGAGGGCGATCGCCGCGGAGGCCGCCCACATCCGCCGCCTGGCCGAGCAGTCCCCGACCGCGATGATCGGCGACGGCATCAACGACGCCCCCGCTCTCGCCTCTGCTAACCGTCGGCATCGCGATGGGCGTCACCGGCACCGCCGCGGCGGTGGAATCCGCAGACGTCGCCTTCACCGGCACCGACTTGCGCCAGCTCCCCGCCGCCCTCGCCCACGCCCGCCGCGGGCAGTGGATTATGACCGGGAACATCGCCCTGACGCTCGCGATCATCGTGGTGCTCTTCCCGCTCGCCCTGCTCGGCGTGCTTGGCCTCGCCACCGTCGTGCTCGTCCACGGGGCGGCGAAGGTCGTCGTCATCGCCAACGGCATGCGCGCCACCCGCACCAAGCGCCTGGCGACGCAGGGAACGCCCAGCAACATTGGGCAGGATCAGCGCGGGACGACCCCCACCCGAGAGGCCGCCGCATGAGCCGTAGCACGAAACTCACCCTCGGACTGATCGCCGTCGCGGCGCTGATGCTTACGGGATTCCTCATCATCCCCGACACCGGACGCGATGCACCGGCTACCGAAGAGGCCTCGGACACCGCGAGCCCTCAGCTCCTGCGGGAGGACAGTCCCCGCCTTTCCGAGGGCAGCAGCGAGGTCGTGTTCGTGGAGTACCTCGACTTCGAGTGCGAGGCCTGCCTGTCGCTGTACCCGACCGTCGAGGAGCTCCGCGCCGAGTACGGCGACAAGGTCACCTTCGTGGTGCGCTACCTGCCCCTGCACGGCAACTCCACCGAAGCCGCCCAAGCCGCAGAAGCCGCAAAGGACCAAGGCGCATTCGAGGAGATGTACAAGGCCCTGTTCGACAACGCCACCGAATGGGGACACCAGCAGACCTCCCAGCGAGAGCTCTTCTTCTCCTACGCGGAGGAGATCGGCCTGGACATGGAACGCTTCGAGCAGGTCTACGACGACCCCTCCACCGCGGAGCGGATCGAGCAGAGCGCCGCGGATGCCCAGGCCCTCGGAGTCACCGGCACCCCCACCTTCTTCGTCGATGGGAAGCGCCTGGAACCGACCCGCGTCGAGGACCTCACCGATCCCCTCGATGCCGCCCTCGCGGGCTGAGCACATGCCCGAGGACACGTCCACGGTCGCCGCTCCGTCCCGCGGACCCGGCGCTCTCTTCACCGGCACCGGGGCGATCGGCCTGGTCATGGCCGTCGTCCTGCTGGTCGAGAAGATCGCACTGATCGAAGACCCCGCTTACGTCCCCTCCTGCAGCCTCGACCCGGTCCTCTCCTGCGGATCGGTGATGGAAACCCCGCAGGCCTCCGCGTTCGCCATCCCCAACCCGATCCTCGGCATCGCCGGCTTCTCCGCCGTCCTCACCCTCGGGCTCGCCATCCTCGCCGGAGCCCGCACGGCCCACTGGATGAGCGTGCTCATCCAGATCGGCGTCACCTTCGCCGTGCTGTTCGTGCACTGGCTGATCGGGCAGAGCCTGTACGAGATCGGGGCCCTGTGCCCCTACTGCATGATCGTGTGGGCAGTGACGATCCCCCTGTTCTGGTTCACCACCCTCCACCACCTGCGCCGCTGGACCCGGGACTCCGGCCCCGCGACTCACAGAGCAGTCACCCTGCTGCACGAGTTCCGCCTCCCGATGGTCGTCGCCTGGTACCTCGTGATCCTGACGCTCATCGCCGTGAGGTTCTGGGACTATTGGTCCGCCCTGCTCTGAGCGCCCGCAAACTCGCGACCAGCACATCCGCCCCTCGCCCCCCCCCCTGAAGGAAAGTGACTATGCGAGCCCGCTCCCGGCGACATCTCCTCCACGCGACCGGACTGGCTGCCGCCATCGGCCTGACCACAGCCTGCGGCAGCTCGGACAACCGCGACCGCTACGACTCCGAGAGCTCCGGATACGTCTCCGGGAACGGCGTCACCACGGAGATCGACCCCAGGACCGTACCGAGCCCCTCGAGTTCTCCGGGACCACCTATGACGGCGACGTGTTCGACGCGGTCGAGCAGCGCGGCTCCGTCCTCGTCGTGAACGTCTGGTACGCCTCCTGCCCGCCCTGCCGGATCGAGGCCCCGGACCTCCAGGCCATCCACGAAGAGTACGCCGACCAGGGGTCGCCATCATCGGCATCAACCTCCGCGACGCCGCGGGGCCCGCCAAGGCCTTCGAGGAGAACTACGGCATCACCTACCCCTCGATCCCTGACCGGCAGTCCGAGATCATGTATCAACTCCGTGGATTTGTCGCGCCCAATGCCGTCCCGACGACGCTGGTCCTGGATCACGAGGGACGGGTGTCCGGCCGGATCTCCGGAGCGATCGACCCCTCGATTCTGCTGGGGATGCTCGATGGCGTCCTCGAGGAGGCGATTTGATGAGCGGGGGAGGGCTGGCGGAGACCCTTCAGTCGATCGCTTTGTCCGGGTCGCTCGCACTGGCCATCGCCGTGGCGGCGATCGCGGGGCTGATCGCCTTCCTCTCGCCCTGCGTGCTGCCGATCGTGCCCGGCTACCTCGGCTACGTCTCCGGACTCGCAGGACAGTGCTCGGGAATACCTGCACCATCCCGCAAGCTTTCAGGCACAGACGAAAGCACGCAAAGTCGCAGAGCTCCCCAACAGACAACTGGACGAATGCTGGGAGGCAGTGCACTATTCGTCGCAGGATTCACGGCGGTATTCATGGCTCTCGGAGGATTCGCCGGCGCGATGGGCTATCTGCTGCAAGAACATGCCGTGTGGATCAATCGCGTCGCCGGCCTCATCGTCGTGTTCATGGGACTCATTTTCATGGGGCTTCTACCACGCCTCTCAGTAAACATCAGGGCTACGAAGTAGCGACCCGATGCTGGTCTCCTGGGAGCCCCGCTCCTCGGCTTCGTCTTCGGGCTGAGCTGGACGCCATGCATCGGCCCCACCTATGCCGCGATCATCGCGCTGTCCCTCGATCCGGGAGTCGACGGCTCCGGGGCGGCCCGTGGTGCCGTCCTCGCCCTCGCGTACTCCCTCGGGCTGGGCATCCCCTTTGTCATCAGCGCCCTCTTGCTTGACAAGGCCATCGGCGTCAGCAGGTCGCTTTCACGCCATCGACGACTCATTGGGATCCTCTCCGGGGTCCTGCTGATCGGTATCGGCCTGCTGCTGCTCACGGGGACGTGGGTCTCCTGGATGGACCAGCTCCAGGGCTCCATCGCCTCGTTCCAGCCCGCGGTATGAGCACCCCCGCGTCAGATTTCATGCGGGCCTGCCGCATCCTGCGATAACTCAGGATCCGGAAGAGTCCACGGCAGGTGTGACATGAGCCCCACCGAGTCACCGGAGTTGAGTAAAGAGAAGGTGCGGGACGTCGGCCAGACTTGGGTCCGGTTCAAGAACGAGTGAAGTCATCGAACAGGATCGCTCTTCACTGTTCCCGTCGCCTCGGCCCTTCGGTACGTTGCTCATACCGGTTACGAGGTACGAGAGTTTCTTCCTGATACTTGCGTTGCTTTTGCGTTGCCGCGACCCAATGCCCGACTCTCCCTGTACATTCCAGGGATATTCACGGAGAACATTCATGGCCACGAGCAATTCCCATCGCGCGCCCGGCCGCGCAGTCACCCCCCTTCGTCACAGCGGACGTGCCCTGCGCGGGACCGGCGGCGCAGCTGTCCTCGGCACCGTTCTGCTCGGCTCCGCCTTCGCCGGTGGCGCTGCCCAGGCAGCCCCTGCCGCCCCGGCGTCCACCCCTGCCGCCTCGCCGACCGCCGCGTCCCCGGCCCCGGCAGCCGCACTCCAGTCTTCGGAGAAGCTCCGCTGGGGCTCCCAGGGCTCCACGGTCGAGCAGCTCCAGTCCGCGCTGAATGACGAGGGCGCCGACCTCGCCGTGGACGGCAAGTTCGGCAAGCTCACCCACGGCGCCGTGAAGGACTACCAGCGCGCCAACGGGCTCCAGATCGACGGCGTCGTGGGCCCCGAGACCCGTGGCTCCCTCAATGGCGGCGCTTCCGTCGGCGGCTCTGGTACCTCGGTTCCGACCCGGGGTGCGTCCACCTCCTCCAGCAGTGGCGAGGCGATCGTCGATGCGGCACGCACCCAGATCGGTGCCTCCTACTCCTGGGGCTCTAGCAAGCCGGGCGTGAGCTTCGACTGCTCCGGTCTGACCCAGTACGCCTACAAGCAGGTCGGAATTGACCTCCCCCGCACCTCCGGCCAGCAGGTCGCCGCGGGCACCCAGGTTTCGAAGTCCGAGGCCCAGCCCGGCGACATCGTCGTGTGGCCCGGCCACATGGGCATCTACGCCGGCGGCGACAAGGTCGTCGATGCGGGCCGCTCCCCCGGCGCCGTCACCGAGCGCACCATCTGGGGCAACCCCACCTTCATCTCCTTCCGCTGAGCCCGGCGTCATCGATCGGCGTGCACCCCACTACGTGGTGGGGTGCACGCCGATCGTCATACGTAACACAGATTCCCGGCGAACGGGGGTTCTCATGTGTGGAGCGTCTTGCCGGCTTCGCGTTGCCGCACCGACGGGCTCTCCAGCTGAATCGTGGCGTGCTCGAACGCCACTGGGAGGTGGGTGCTGACGCAGACCTGGACCTCCTCCAGAATCCTGAGGGCATGCACCGATTCGAAGCATTCCTCACCGACCGCAACGTGCGCGGAGATGATAGGGAGGTTGCTTCCGATCGCAGAGGCGCTCAGGCCATGGACGTCTTCCACATGTTCGAGCGCGACGATGCGCTCCCGCACCTCATCGAGATCAACACCCTTCGGGGTGTAGTCCATGAGGATGCGCAACGTGTCGACCATGATGCGGACGGCCCTCGGAACGATCAGAGCAGCAATGAACAGCCCCATCAACGCATCCGCTTGCTGGAAGCCCGTCACCTGGATCACGATCGCGGCCGCGATCACGCCCAGAGACCCCAACGCATCATTGAGCACCTCCAGGAACCCGGCACTCATGTTGAGACTCGAGTCCCTGCCACCGGCGAGGATGAGGATCGCGATGATGTTCGCGACCAATCCGATCACGCCGAAGATCAGCAGCTGATCCGAGGGGACCTCCGGCGGCTCTGACAGCGCGAGATCCCCTCGACGGCTGTGTAGGTGCCGACCACGATGAGGAGCTTGGGCCTGCGCCAGCGCCGCCAGCACTTCTATCCGGGCGAAGCCCCCAGGTCCGGGTGCTGCTCGCGGGCCTGAGCATCATGGTCGCGGCGATCAGCGCGACGAGCAGCCCCGAGGCGTCTACCAGAGCGTGTGCCGTGTCCGTGAGCAGCGCAAGACTGCCGGTGACGGGGCTCCCCACCGCCTGCGCCAGCACGGTGACGGCAGTGATGGAGAGTGCGATCGCGAGCCGGGTGCGCGCGCCGCTGGACGCTCCGGAACCACGTGCATGGTCATGCCCCGCGCCCATCTGAGATCGACGTCCTCGAACTCGGCGTGGTCTTGGTGGTACTTCAGCAATAGCGAGGCCCCGGCCGCGGTGAGCAGCCTGTCCGCTGCTCCGAAGAGGTCGGCGAGTCTGCCCGGGTTGGTGAGGGAGAACCATGACGAACGACCCTCGATCCGCACGGTCACGACTCCGCAATCGCGTAGGCAGGACAGCTGCTGGCTGACCGTAGACTGCGCAAGGTGCATGTGCTCGACAAGGTCGCGCACCCGCTGCTCGCCTATCGAGAGGTGCTGGATGGGTCTGCCCCGAGTTTGGTTGGCACCTGAACTGTGAGGATCTTGTACTCGCTGGAAGGTTGTCCCCGTGGCAAAGCCCTATCCCAAGAAGTTCCGCGACGACGTCGTGGCCGTCGCCCGCAAGGGCCAGGCGTCGCTGGCGCAGATCGCGAAGGACTTCGGCATCTCCGAAGGCTCGCTGGCGAACTGGATGAAGCAGGCCGAAGTCGAGGACGGTCGCCGGCCCGGTCTGAGCGAGGCCGACAAGGCCGAGCTGCGAGAGCTGAAGAAGCGCAACCGGCTGCTGGCGCAGGAGAACGAGGTCCTGCGCAGGGCGGCGGCCTACCTGTCCCAGGCGAATCTGCCGGGAAAATAGGGCTCTTCAGAGGTGAGTGTGGGGCGAGGCGTCGAGTCCGCCGGTGATGAGGAGCATTCGGAGGCGGTAGTGCTCGTAGTTGCGGAACCCTCGGGCGATGCGGCGGCCGAGTTCGATGATCCCGTTGATCGCCTCGGTGCCACCGTTGCTCGCGCCGTCGGTGTCAAAGTAGGCCAGGAACGCTGTCTTCCAGTGGCGCAGAGTCTTCCCCCAGTCTCGCGATCTCGGGGATCGGGCATATCTGGGCAGGGTGGCGATCAACTGCTCGGCGAGCTGTCGGCCCTTCACGGGGGTCGGCTGATGGAAGACGTCGCGGAGGTCCTGAGCGCATTGGTAGGCGACCTCGACCGCGACATGATCGGGATGGGCAGCGAACGCGCTGTTCAGACGGGCCTGCTGGCGTGAGGTGAGGCGTTCGCGCCCGGGGCGGAGGATGTGGCGGATCCCGTAAAGAGGATCGCCCTTGCGTCCGCGATGACCGAAGGTCTCCTGCTGGATCCGGCGGCGCACATCATCCACGGCGGCCGTGCCGAGCTTGACGATGTGGAACGCATCGAGCACGCGGGTGGCGTCTTCGAGCTGGTCATCGATCGCGTTCTTGTAGCCCTGGAACGGGTCCAGCGTCGCGATCTCGACCCGCTTGCGGAACGCCTCGCCCCGTGCGTCCAGCCAGTCACGGTAGGCCTTGCCGGACCGTCCGGGGACAAGGTCGAGGAGCCTGGCAGTAGGGTGAGGGCCGCGGGTCAGGCCCACCATCCCGGTAAGTTCCTTCGGGCCACGCCGGCGCGGGTCTCGATGGTGCCAGATGTGCTCGTCCACGCCCAGGACCTGCACGCCCTCGAACCGGACCGGGTCGTTCGCGGCCCGGGCCAGGATGGGCTGGACCTGAGTCCAGAGCGTGTTCCAGGTCGTGCCGAGTTGCCGGGCCAGGCCCTGGATCTTCGCGCCCTCGCGGCGGAGCAGGCCAATCGCCCACCGAATCGCGCGAGTGCTCAGCAGGCCACGGGTGCGCAGACCTCGGGGGCTTGCTCGACGAAAGAGACCACCGTACAGACGTCCTCGAGGCAGATCCAGCGGCGCTTGCGCCATCGGATCCGCACCGGCCCGCCCGCCCAAGGCGCATCGATCATCTCGACCGTCACCAGTGGCGATGACCCCGCAACCAGGGCAGCCGGTCACCGGATCGCAGGACTCCACCTCGAGCATCAAACCCGCCTGGGGCTTCGTCACCGAGACCAGGTGGAGGCTGGGGAAGTCGAGGAGGAGATCGCATCGACCGCAGCGATCGAGCGCGTCAGGGCATACGCAACTATGGTTGGGCATCGTCGAGGTCCTTGGTGCGAGCAGGGGGTAAGAGTCCGCTCATCATCGAGGACCTCGAAGCCTACGCCCAGCTACCCCGCACCACCGGCGCGCTCACACTCACCTCTGAAGAGCCACCAATCGCGCGGCAGTCCCGGCTGAAGTACGCGTTGACCACCCGCGGCAACAGGGTAGGTGCGACATCGAGCTCGTGCTGGATGCTCGGCAGGGCGATGTTCACGATCGAGTCGTCGAGCACCACCATCAACTGGGCCGAGGCGATCACCAGCGGCGGCAGCAGGCCCCGCCGGTCGGAATCGTGGACGTCATCGATCTTCCTCGATCGCGCGGCGGTGGGCCGTGCGGAACGCTCATGTTCAGGCTCGCCGTTCGCGGCGCGCACCGTCATGCCATCCGCGGTGGGGGCATGCTCCCCGTATATCCGTCGGGAGCACCCCGGCACCCGGGGCGTTCTGTCCCTCTCGCGATGCGACTCCGTTGAGGGAATACCTGGAGGGGGTATACTCTTGTATCGAGCACATACCCCTCCAGGGTATGTCCGACGGAAGGAAGAACGATGGCAGTCAGCGAATACCAGGTGACCGGGATGACCTGCGGGCATTGCGAGATGTCGGTGCGCGAGGAAGTCGGCGAGATCGCCGGTGTCACGGGCATCGACGTCAGCGCCCAGACCGGCAAGCTCGTCGTCACCGCCTCCGACGAGGTCGATGACGCGAAGGTCCTCGCCGCGGTCGAGGAGGCCGGCTACCAGGCGGAGCGGGCCTGATGAGAGTCCCTGTCCGTCTCGCGATCTACGGCGCGGGCCTGGTGGCGACGTTCGGCGGATCCTACGGGCTGGCCGGCGTCATCGTCCCCGACAGCGTCGTGCAGTCGTGGACGCAGCAGAGTCAGATGAACGAGCACAGCGAAGGAGAAGGCGTGAGCAACGACGACAGCACACACACTGACGGCGGCATGGACGGCCACGACCACCCGGCCGACGGCGGCGCACCGCCGGCAGGCATCCAGGAAGCGGCGGATCCCACGTACCCGGTCGGGACGACCGTGCGGCTGAGCGCGGACCACATGCCGGGTATGGACGGCGCGGAGGCGACGATCTCCGGCGCGTTCACCACGACCACCTACTCGGTTAGCTACACGCCCACCGATGGCGGCCAGCCCGTGGCCGATCACAAATGGGTCGTCCACGAGGAGCTCGAGAGCCCCGGCGAGGCACCGCTGGCCGACGGCACCGAGGTCGTGCTGGAAGCCGAGCACATGACCGGGATGCAGGGAGCGACGGCGACGATCGACCACTCCACCCAGGAGACCGTCTACATGGTCGACATCCCCGGCGGCGAGATGCCGATGACGAACCACAAGTGGGTCGTCGAGAGCGAAGTCCACCCCGCCGGCTGACCAGGCCGCGGACGGATCACGACAGGAAGGGGCGGGCAGTGAGCACGCACACGCAGCCGGTGGCGGACGCCGGCATCGAGCTGGAGATCGGCGGGATGACCTGCGCGTCCTGCGCGAACCGGATCGAGAAGAAGCTCAATAGGCTCGACGGGGTCGCAGCGGCGGTCAACTACGCCACCGAGAAGGCGAAGGTAACCGTCCCCGACGGCTACGACCCGGCGCTGCTGATCAGCGAGGTCGAGAAGACCGGCTACACCGCGGGGCTGCCGACGCCGAAGCAGACGGACCCTGCGTCCACTGCCGAGGTGGACGATGCGGTCGATCCCGAACTGACCTCGCTCAGGCACCGGCTGATCGGGTCGATCGTGCTCACCGTGCCGGTGATCGCGATGGCGATGATCCCCGCCCTGCAGTTCACCTACTGGCAGTGGGCCTCCCTGGCCCTGGCCGCGCCGGTGATCGTGTGGGCGGCCTGGCCGTTCCACAAGGCGGCATGGACGAATCTCCGCCACGGTGCCGCGACGATGGACACGCTCATCTCGATGGGCACCATGGCGGCGTTCCTGTGGTCGCTCTACGCCCTCTTCCTCGGCACTGCCGGCGTGCCGGGCATGACGCACGCCTTCGAGTTCACTATCGCCCCGTCGAACGGTGCGGCGAACATCTACCTCGAGGTCGGTGCAGGGGTGACGATGTTCATCCTCGCCGGCCGCTACTTCGAGAAGCGCTCCAAGCGGCAGGCCGGAGCGGCGCTTCGCGCCCTGCTCGAGCTCGGCGCGAAGGAGGTCTCGGTGCTCCGCGACGGCGTCGAGGTGAAGATCCCGACCTCCCAGCTGGCCGTCGGGGATCAGTTCGTCGTCCGTCCCGGGGAGAAGATCGCCACCGACGGCACCGTCGTCTCCGGCACCTCCGCAGTGGACGCTTCGATGCTCACCGGTGAGTCCGTGCCCGTCGAGGTCGCAGAAGGCGACCAGGTCACCGGGGCGACAGTCAACGCCGGCGGACGCCTCGTCGTACGCGCCACTCGGGTCGGCTCGGATACGCAGCTGGCGCAGATGGCCAAGCTCGTCGAGGACGCCCAGACGGGCAAGGCCGAGGTCCAGCGACTGGCCGACCGGATCTCCGGGGTGTTCGTGCCCATCGTGATCGTCATCGCCGTGATCGCCCTCGGGGCATGGCTCGGGGCAGGGTTCCCCGTCGCCGCTGCCTTCACCGCAGCCGTGTCCGTGCTCGTCATCGCCTGCCCCTGCGCCCTCGGGCTCGCCACGCCGACCGCGCTGTTGGTCGGCACCGGCCGCGGCGCGCAGATGGGCGTGCTCATCAAGGGCCCCGAGGTGCTCGAGTCCACCCGCAAGGTCGACACCGTGGTGCTGGACAAGACCGGCACCGTCACCGCCGGGAAGATGACCCTCATCGACGCGATCACCGAGCCCGGCGTCGACCGCGCCGAACTGCTCCGCTTGGCCGGGGCTCTCGAGAACGCCTCCGAGCATCCCATCGCGCAGGCCATCGCCACGGGCGCGGCCGACGAGGTCGGCACCCTGCCCCCACTCGAAGACTTCGCCAACGTCGAGGGCAAGGGCGTACAGGGCATCGTCGAGGGCACCTCCGTGGTCGTTGGGCGCGAGTCGCTGCTGGCCGACTGGTCGCAGAAGCTCTCTACTGAGGTCGCCGAGGCCAAGGTGGCTGCTGAGAACGAGGGTAAGACCGTCGTCGCGGTCGGCTGGGACGGAAAGGCCCGCGGCGTCCTCGTCGTCGCCGACACGGTCAAGCCCACCAGTGCCGAAGCGATCCGTGGGCTCAAGGAGCTCGGTCTCACCCCGGTGCTGCTGACCGGCGACAACGACGCCGTCGCACGACAGATCGCCGCCGAGGTCGGCATCGACGAGGTCATCGCCGAGGTCCTGCCCAAGGACAAGGTCGACGTCGTCGCCCGACTGCAGGGCGAGGGCAAGGTTGTGGCGATGGTCGGCGACGGTGTCAACGACGCCCCCGCCCTGGCCCAGGCCGATCTCGGCCTGGCGATGGGCACCGGCACCGACGTGGCGATCGAAGCCAGCGACATCACGCTCGTCCGCGGCGACCTGCGGGCCGCCGTCGACGCGATCCGCCTGTCCCGGAAGACCCTGTCGACGATCAAGACGAACCTGTTCTGGGCCTTCGCCTACAACGTCGCGGCCATCCCGGTCGCAGCGCTGGGCATGCTCAACCCCATGCTCGCCGGCGCGGCGATGGCGTTCTCGTCCGTGTTCGTCGTCGGCAACAGCCTCCGCCTGCGCGGGTTCCGCAGCGTCGTCAAGCAGTGACCAACGGCCGCACGCACAACTGATCCCCTCAAGACCGAAAGGCACCACCATCATGACGAACGACATCGAGGCCACTGCCGGCTGCTGCAGCACCACCGACGCAGAAGCTCCGCACAACGACCGCGAGAACCTCCTCGCCGACGCCGGCTGCTGCGGCGGCGCTACCGGGCAGGCGCTCGACCCGGAGGCCTCCGACGAGCATCAGCACGGCTACATCAGCGACAAGCAGGCCTATCTGCGCCGGCTGAGCCGCATCGAGGGCCAGGCGCGCGGCATCTCGAAGATGATCGACGAGGAGAAGTACTGCATCGACATCCTCACTCAGGTCAGCGCGCTGACCCGAGCGCTCCAGGGCGTCGCCACCGGCCTCCTCGACGACCACCTCAAGCACTGCGTCCTCGACGCCGCCCGGCTCGGTGACGATGAAGCGGCCTTCGAGAAGATCCAAGAGGCCAGCGACGCCATCACTCGCCTCGTCCGCTCCTGAACCTCGTCTCCCGCAGGGGATTTGGACGGACCAGCGCATGAGGGGAAGACCCGCCGCGCCTCGCTTCACCCCACTCACGCCAGAGATCGCTGTCGGCGTGCCCCGGTAGCCCCTCGGAGAAGGTGATTGAGCACCATGACACTGTGGGCGATATGGCCGCCTCGCCGGCCGTGCTCAGGGGGTACGTAGAGTCCACCCGGGCAATGTGCCGCGCGAAGCTTGACAGGAGGACCAGCGACCTGGTCGCGAGAGCGGACCAGGCCCGGCGCGGCTGCGGCATGCGCCTTGGCTCCGAAGCGGCAGGCACGCTCTGCCCGCTCGAGGAAGGGATCCTGTTTGCCCATGAGGGGGCATCAGACCCGGCGACGCCGGCGTCATAGGGCTCAGGGTCCAGCTCTGTCTCGTCTCAGCATCGGTGGCCGACAGGCAGGTCGACGCGCTCCGCGCGTTCGGATACAGCAGCCGGGCGGTAGCCGACGTCGTGGGAGCGCTCCTGTTCAACATCATCACCGGAGCGTTCCACCTCGCCCCGGCCCCATCCCACCCGGCTGCGCACCGGCCCCAGAGCTGCCCCGTTCTCGGGGCCTGCGCGCGTGTCCTTCGCCGGTAGAGCCTCGGCCCGCATCGGGCGCAATTGCCAACATCGTCATATTGCGCTAGCATCGTCGATTGACGATGATTCATGCGGGGTTCCGCGGCCGACGAACCGCGGGGGAAATGGAGAACCAGCAGACATGGGCGCAGGACACGACCACGGCCACTCGGCCGGCGAGGTGGGGCATCCCGGCGACTTCCGCAAGAAGCTCTGGGCCGCTTTCGCGATGACCGCGACGATCGTCGTCGCGCAGGCCATCGGCTCATTCGTCACCGGCAGCCTCGCGCTGCTGACCGACACTGCGCACGCAATCGCCGATGCTTCGGGGCTGCTCGTTGCCCTGATCGCCGCGACCCTCATGCTCAGACCGGCGAGTTCGAAGCGTACCTGGGGGTTCCGGAGAATCGAGGTGATCGCCGCGCTCGGCCAGTCAGTGCTTCTCCTCGTGGTCGGCACTTATGCCGCCGTCGAGGGTGTCCGCCGCCTGTTCGAGCCTCCTGAAGTTCCTGCGACCGAGCTCCTGGTCTTCGGAGTCGTAGGACTCTTGGCGAACATCGTGGCGATCGTCATCCTGTCCTCCAGCCGCGGGGCGAACTTCAATATGCGCGCCGCCTTCCTGGAAGTTCTGAACGACGCCCTCGGTTCGCTCGGGGTCATCGTTGCCGCGATCGTCATCGCCACCACCGGCTTCCAGCAGGCCGATGCCGTGGCCGGCCTGTTCATCGCGGCCCTTATCGTTCCCCGCGCGCTCAAGCTCATGCGCGAGACGGTGGGCGTGCTCATGGAGTTCACCCCCAAGGGCCTGGACCTCGACGAGGTCCGCGAGCACATCCTCGCCCTCGACCACGTCAAGGACGTCCACGACCTGCACGCCTCCACCGTGGCCACCGGCCTTCCCACGCTGACCGGGCACGTGGTGGTCGACGACGAGTGCTTCACCGACGGCCACGCGGCCGAGACCCTCCACGCAGTCAAGGGCTGCGTGGCCGAGCATTTCGAAGTGTCCGTCCACCACTCCACGTTCCAGGTCGAGACCGAGCACATCGCCGAGCACGAGCCCGAGTCGGTCAAGCACGGCTGAGCATGCTGCGGGCTGAGCCGAACGATGAGCGAGAAGGAGTATCATCGCCATATGGGGATGAAGAGTGTGAACGCGGAGCCGGCGACCTGGGCCGACGAGGTCTCGGAGATGACGGTCGTGGCCTGCCTCTTCCACAGCTTCAGCGATCCCTCGCGCCTGGTGATCCTCCAGCACCTCCGGCTCGGCGAGCACCGCGTGGTCGACCTCACCGAGCACCTCGGCCTGTCCCAGAGCACTGTCTCCAAGCATCTGTCCAGCCTCAAGGAGACCGGCCTCGTCGTCTCCCGCCCCGAGGGCCGCGCTTCCGTCTATTCGCTGCAGCACCCCGAGGCGCTCGTCGAATTCTTCGCCGCGGCCGAGAAGTTCCTCGCCCTCACCGGTGACGGCGTGACGCTGTGCTCTCTGCACGACCACGGGGCGTCTGGACAGATGGCCGGCTGAACCGGCGTTCGTCCCGAGTCGCGCGACTTCTCGGACGCCGCTTTTCCATCGAGCCGCATCCTCGCCGCGCCGCAGGAAGTCAACTGCGCGCTGGACGGCAGCGACCGTGACACTCTCCACCCAGCCACCTACCTGCCGATCGACGACGTCCCGCAGCCGTCTGCCTCGCCTGTTCCGCGCAGGAGACCCCTTCGCAGCCTCGTGCTTTCGCCAAGCCTGGGCAGGGCTACTTCGAGAGGCGCATCGAAGCGGGAACGCCGCCGCTGATGCTGTCGGAGGATGACAGCCCGGAGTGGTCGCGGCGCGACGATCAGGTTGCCGCCAGCCAATAGGTCAGCAATTGATGTATGGTCAGTGCATGCTGACTATTGCTTCACGTGTGGACGTCATGAATCGGCTCGGCCGCGCCATGACCGATGCCACCCGCTCCCGCATCCTTCTGTCCCTGCTCGAGGAGCCGGGCTACCCGGCCAGACTCGCTCGCGATTTGGAGCTGACGCGCACCAACGTGTCCAACCATCTGTCGTGCCTGCGCGGCTGCGGCATCGTCGTCGCCGAACCAGAGGGCCGACAGACGCGTTATGAGATCGCCGACCCGCACATCGCCGCGGCGCTCACCGCGCTGGTCGACGTCACGCTGGCCGTCGACGAGAGCGTCCCCTGCATGGACCCGCAGTGCCCTGTGCCGGGATGCTGCGCTGCCTCCGAGGAGGAGGGACTGTGAGCGACGAGTGCTGCGGCGTCGACGAGGCGCGCCGCGAAAACCAGACGATGAAGACGGTGTCGACCCGGCCCGTCTCGATGAGCAAAGGCCCGACGAGCACGGGCGATGCCTGCTGCGGACCGCTCGAGCAAGCCCCTGAAGCACCCACCCTCGACGAGGGCGACGCGTGCTGCGGGCCGTCCGAGCCCCGCCGCGCCCCGCACGAGGACATGCCCCCGTGGTGGCGCGACCGCGCCCTTGCCCTGCCGGGCGTCTCCGGACTGCTGTGGGCGGCCGGGTTGGTCCTGGAGGTCACGGGGCTCGGGATCCCGGCGCTGGTCGCCTTCGCCGCCGGCCTCGCGGCCGGGGCGTGGACCTTCGTGCCCAGCACGCTCAAGCGGCTGTTCACCGCAAGGGGGCGCGGACGCCTGGGCGTGGGTCTGCTGATGACCATCGCCGCGGCCGGAGCGGTGCTGCTCGGCCACGTCGGGGAGGCTGCGGCCCTGGCGTTCCTGTTCTCCCTGGCCGAGACCCTCGAAGACCGCGCGATGGACCGCGCCAAGGAAGGGCTGCGCGCGCTGCTCTCGCTGGTCCCCCAGACCGCGCGGGTCTCCCGAAAGTCGGGCAGCGTCGACGTCCCTGTGGCGGATCTGCGCGAGCTCGACCTCCTCATGGTCGGCGCGGGCGAGCGGGTCGCGACCGACGGCGTCGTCGCCGAGGGACGGTCCAGCATCGACGCCTCCGCCGTCACCGGCGAGTCGATCCCCGTCGAGGTCGGTCCCGGCGACCCTGTGCCCGCGGGCGCGGTCAACGGGTCCGGCTCGCTGCTCGTCGAGGCCACCGCCGACGGCCGCGACAACTCGCTGACCCAGATCGTCGCGCTCGTCGAGCAGGCCCATGCCCGCAAGGGCGAGCGGGCCCGCCTGGCCGACCGCATCGCCCGCCCCCTCGTCCCCGCCGTGCTCGTCGTCGCCGCCCTGGTCGCGCTGTTCGGCGTGCTCGTGGGCGACCCGTCGACGTGGATCGAGCGCGCCCTCGTCGTGCTCGTGGCCGCCTCGCCGTGCGCGATGGCGATCGCCGTTCCCGTCACCGTCATCAGCGCCATCGGCTCGGCCTCGAAGTTCGGCGTCGTCGTCAAGTCCGGCGCGGCGTTCGAGCAGTTCGGCAGCATCCGCACGGTCGCCTTCGACAAGACCGGCACGCTCACGCAGGGCCACCCGCAGGTGACCGAGGTCCGCACCACAGCCGGCTTCGACCGCGGACAGGTCCTCGCCTGGGCTGCGGCGCTCGAGGCGACCAGCACCCACCCCCTGGCGGCCGCGATCACCGCCGCCGTGCCCGACGCCTCGGCGGCAGAGGACGTGCACGAAGAGGCCGGGCACGGACTCACCGGCCGCGTCGACGGCCGCACGGTCAGGGTCGGCAACCCTCGGTGGCTCAACCCGTCTGGGCTCCGCGACGACGCCGATGAACTCGCCGAGACGGGCATGACCGTCATCGTGGTCGAAGCAGACGGTGCAGTCATCGGTCTGATCGGCGTGCGCGACGAATTGCGCCCCGAGGCCGCCGAGACCGTGCGCATGCTCCATGCCCAGGACATCGACACAGTCATGCTCACCGGTGACGATGCCCGCACCGCCCGCACCCTCGCAGCGCAGGCAGGCATCGACGACGTGCGCGCCGAGCAGCTCCCCGCTGACAAGGCCGCCGCGATCACGCAGCTGGCGGCCTCGGGGCCGACCGCGATGGTCGGCGACGGTATCAACGACGCCCCCGCCCTGGCCACGGCCACCGTTGGCATTGCGATGGGCGCGACGGGCTCCGCTGCCGCCGTGGAATCCGCCGACATCGCCTTCACCGGTCACGACCTGCGCCTGATCCCCGCTGCCTTCACCCACGCACGCCGCGGACGGCGGATCATGACGGCCAACATCGCACTGGCACTGGCAATCATCGTCGTGCTGTTCCCGCTCGCCTTGTTCGGGGTGCTCGGGCTGGCCGGCGTCGTCCTCGTCCACGAGGCAGCCGAGGTCGTCGTCATCCTCAACGGAGTCCGCGCCGCGCGTCGTCAGGCTGCTCTGCGGACGAGCGGTGCGGTGAGAGACCGGGTCCCGGCGTGACGCCCTCCGGACCGCTGAACGGCCTGCCCATCGCCTGTACGCTCGCCGTCGGTGCAGGCAGGGGCCAGATCGAACGCTGGCGAGCCTTCGACGACGAGCGATCGCTCGTCGTCGAGGGCACGGAGACGTCGTCGGTCATGCACTACGCGCCGACCGACGTCGCGGTCCGGCGGCTGCGCGAGCTCGGCGCGGTCGAGAGCTCCTGCTGTCCCTTCGTCGACTGGAGCGTCGAGGACGACCACGAAAGCCCGGGTCTGATCGTCACCGGTAGCGCCGAGCACCTCGCTCCCCGACATGCACATCAAGACCGAGGCGGGAGGGAAGTCCTCCAGCAGGCCCTCAACCTCTCGGGACACGGTCGCGCGTTGTGCCATGAGCTCTTTGACCTGTCCGGCGACTCGTGCGATAACGAGCTCCACCGCCGCTGTTGCGGGCACGGCCACGCTCCACTCACCAAGCGCAGTGAAGATCGCCTCGACCAGGCGTTGCGGATTACGCCGGGACCGACCGCGAGCGAATCGCAGCACCCGAGCGCCACCGGCCTCTTTCAGCCCGGTCTGGCCCCCGTACTTGATCAACAGCTCGAGGGCGCGGGTTCTAGGGGTGATCGCAACACTCGACGTGAGGAGGGTGTTGTGGTTGGTCGTGGGAGGCCGGGGTTCGAGATGGGTCCCCGCTGGAAGATCGAGCAGTTCTGGCATGCTCGTGCTATGGGGCTAGCGCTGCGGGATATCGCCGGTGAGATCGATACGAGCCATGCCACGTTGGCTCTGTATGTCCGGGCCACGGGCGGTATTGCTCCGGCTCGGTGGAAGGATCCTGATCGCTATATCACCGATGGGGAGCGGTTCAGGATCAAGGAGCTCCTCATCGAGGGACGCTCGATCCGGTATGTCGCGAAGGTCCTGGACCGGGCCCCTTCCACGATCTCGCGTGAAGTGCGGCGGGGGTCGGCAAAAGGAACTCCGGGCGAGTACGCACCCTCACGCGCTCGGCGTGACGCCTTTGAGAAGCGCCGGCGTTCGAAGGAACTGAAGATCCCGTCCGACCCGGTGCTCCACGCTGCGGTCCAGCACGGCCTCGACGAGGGCTACTCGCCCGAGCAGGTCGTGGGACGCTTGCGCCGTGAGCATCCCGACGACCCGAGGTTCCACGTGAGCCACGAGACGATCTACCGGACCATCTACCTGCAGGCCAGAGGTGGTCTCAAGCGCGAGCTGAAGGCGCTGACCCGCACCGGACGCACAGTCAGGCATCCCCGCCGCAGTGCGCAGAGACGCCGGGGGCGAATCAAGGACATGGTCTCGATCTGGGAGCGGCCGGCCGAGGCGCTGGACCGCGGTGTTCCCGGGCATTGGGAAGGCGATCTGATCGTGGGCAAGGACGGGGCCTCGGCGATCGGGACCGTGGTCGAGAGACGTTCGAACTACGTGATCCTGGTGCGTCTGGACCCCACCAAGTCACGAGTCGAAGCGACCCGCGATGGATTGATCGAAAAACTCTCCACTCTCCCGGCCACGCTGAAAGCAACATTGACGTGGGACCAAGGCAAGGGAGGAATCGTCAAGACCTGTGGATCGGTGAGTTCTACGGGTTGCTGGCGTGGAGCTCGACTTCGTAGCCGTCGGTGTTCGAGAGGTGGGCGGCGTAGGTCTGGGGACCGCCGACGTGGGGGTGCTTGTCGGCGAACATGAGATCCCAACCGTTGGCGGCCGCAGCCGCGGTGAGGGCGTCGACGCGGTCCTGGCCGGGTGCGCAGCGCTCGGCTTCTCAGCCGCCGTTGACAGGGAAGTGGACGCTATGCGAACAGCTCGCGCACAGGCCGTGAGCGTGACCCCGCTGGCTCGTCAGTTCGGGGTGCACCGTGGCACGGTCTGGGCCAAGACACGGATGCGACGTTGAGGTCGGGTGTCTCACGTGAGCTCGTCTGCGCGTCGGAGGAGGTGAGTCCTTTCTGCAGTGTTCTCCGCGATGCTCGCAGCGCGTTGGAATGCCACTCGGGCATTGGCCGCGTCGCCGAGTCTGGCGAGAAGGTCGGCGCGCACCGCGAGCTCATAGTGGTCGCCTGATTCTGGGGCGATCTGTTCCAGTGCTGTTTCGACGCTCTCGACGTGGGAGAGTGCCACGATCCGGGCTGTGCGCACTGCTGCGGTAGGGACGAGCGGCAGGAGCATGTCGTACAGCGCGAGGATCTGCCGCCAGTCGGTGTCCGCGTCTCGTGAGGCGTCGCAGTGTACGGCTTGGATCGCGGCCTGCAACTGATACTGGCCGGGCTTGTCGGCGGTGAGGCACTCACGCACGAGGGTCTGTCCCTCGGCGATCATGTCACGGTCCCACAGCCGTCGGTCTTGTTCAGGCAACGGGATCAGGCTGCCATTGCCCGCGATACGGGCCGGACGGCGGGCCTGGAGCAGCACGAGAAGCGCCAGGAGTCCCTTGGCTTCGAGCGCGCCTTTCGAGTGGGCGACCACGAGTCTCGCCAGCCGGACTCCTTCCTGGCTGAGGTCGAAGCGGCTGAGCGGCCCGGACGTGGTGACGTAGCCCTCGTTGTAGATCGCATAGATCACGGCGAGCACGACGCCGAGCTGGTCGTGGATGCGTCCCGACCCGGGCAAGTCGATCCGGGCGTCTTTGATCTTCCGCTTCGCGCGCGAGAGCCGCTGCGCGATCGTCGCTTCTGTTGAGCCGAATGCCCGCGCGATCTCTGTCGCCGTGAGTCCGCCGACGTAACGCAGAGTCAGTGCGACTTGTGTTTCTGGCGACAGGCTCGGATGGGCGCACAGCAGGATCATGCGCAGCTCGTCGTCGCCGGTCCCCTCCGGCGCGGCGACAGATGGTCGCGCGATATGCGGGGCGTACCGCTGCTCCGTCTGCGTGCGTCGGATGCGGTCGATCGCGCGACGACGCGCGGTCGTGACGATCCATGCCTGCGGGTTCGGGGGAACGCCCTGGGCGGGCCAGACGTCGGCGGCTGCCGTGAACGCGTCCTGTACCGCATCTTCGGCGGCGTCGAGGTCGCCGATACTGCGCATCAGGATCGCGACAGTGCGGCCGTACTCCGAGCGGAATGCCCGGTGCACGGCCGCGAGCGCGTCGATCATCGTTCTTCCTCAGCCGCCGAAGCTCGGCGCGGGGCGAACCTCGATCTTCAGTCCCGTCGCCTCGGAGACCTTGCCTGCCCACGTCGTCGCCGCGTCGAGGTCGGTGACGTCGATGATCGTGAAGCCACCGACGTACTCCTTGAGCTCGGCGAACGGCCCGTCGGCCAGTGTAACCGTACCGTCCTGGCTGGACACGACCGTCGACGACGACGGGTCGGCGAGGGGCATCGAGAACACCCAGACACCGGCGGACTGCATCTCCTGGGTGACCTCGGTGACATTCTTGATGACCTGCTGGAACTGCTCGGGCTCAAGCGTCCGGCCGGTGGGGGTGACATTGCTCAGCATGTACTGGGTCATGATCTTCTCCTTGCTAGCGGCACGGCCGTGATGCCATGCTCACTCTCTATACGTTCGAAACCGGCCACTCTCGACATCCTCCCAAGAAAGTCTCCGAGAGAGTCTCGGACAGGGGGTAAGCCCCAACTTCAGCTACCCGCTTGTGGTGCCATTGATGGAGCGTGCCCAAGGCGGGACGATGATGTAGCCGCCGTCGCCGCGGAAGTCGATCGTCGAGCGGAGCTCGCAAGCGGATCGCTGAATGGGCATCAGGCTTGCGATGGCTGCTGAACGTGGCGGCGGGAGAGGAGCAGTCCAGCGGTGAGTGCGACTCCCCACAGGAGAAACAGCGGATCCCACAGCCACGCGTGTCCGATCATGCCGTCGCGGTCGTAGCCCCCGCTGGGGTCGATGACGCCAATGAGCACGAAATTGCCGGTGACAGTGTTGATGCCACCCCACACCATCAACACGACGGCGCCCAGCCAGCACACCAGCCGCCCGGGGCGAGGCCACGGCCGGTCCCACACGGCGAGGGCCAGCGGAAACACTGCGAACCCGATCTTGACCACACCGACGGGGAACAGGAGCCAGCGCCGACCCGCGAAGTCACTCACGAGTTGGTGACCGAGCGTTGCCACCAGCCAGTTTCCGCCAGCGGCCCAGTAGAGGCTGAACGACCCGTGCGCTACACCGGTCGCTGCCGCGATGATCAGGACAGTCACCGCTGCGCGGGAAGCGAGCGAGAGGGGACGACGGGTCGTCTGCACACGCCCGATTCTACCAGCCCAGCGCGCATGCCCCGGCCGGCGACCGGCTCAAAGACCCACTCGACAAGTTCCAGCTCTACGGGCAGACCACCACCGCGATCGTCCAGTCGAGCCCAGCCCCCCTGGAGCAATCTGTGGATCGGCGTGTCACGCGGCGTGAGCGTCGTCTCCTGATTCGTGGTCGTCTGTGCGTTCGACCAGGACGCCCTTCTCGAACTTCGCGCCGGCGCGGACCAGTGCGACGAGGTGGGGTGCGTTGACCGCGCGCCACCTGGTCTGGGCGGACTCGATGAGTTTGAACGCCATCGCGACTCCGGCGGCGCGGGAGCCTGGTCCCTTGGTGACTCGCTGCCGGAGCCGGACGGTTGCGAAGGTCGACTCGATCGGGTTGGTGGTGCGCAGGTGGACCCAGTGCTCGGCCGGGTAGTCGTAGAAGGCCAACAGGACGTCGAGGTCGTCGGTGATCTTCGCGGCGACCTTGGGCCACTTGGCCCCGTAGTCGGCGGCGAACGCCCGCGCGGCTTGCTCGGCGTGCTCGCGGTCTTCGGCGTTCCAGATCTCGGCGAGTGCGGCCTTCGCGCCGGGCTGAGCGGACTTGGGCAGGCAGTTGAGCACGTTGCCGATCTTGTGGAACCAGCAGCGTTGCTCGCGGGTCTCGGGGAACACCTCGCGCACCGCGGCCCAGAACCCGAGAGCGCCGTCGCCGACCGCGAGCACCGGAGCGCGCATGCCGCGGCGCTTGCAGCTGCGGAGCAGGTCGAGCCAGGACTCGGTGGACTCGCGGTGCCCATCGTCGAGCGCAATCATCTCCTTCGAACCGTCGGCACGCACCCCTACCATGACCAGCAGGCACACCTTGTCCTGCTCGAGGCGGACCTTGAGGTGGACCCCGTCGACCCACACGTAGACGAAGTCGGTCTCGGCGAGCGATCGCTTGTTGAACGAGGCGGCCTCGTCCTGCCAGTCCTTGGTCAGCCGGGTGATCGTGGCCGGCGACAGCCCGTTGCTGGTGCCCAGGAACTGGGTCAGTGCGGGACCGAAGTCGTTGCTGGACAGGCCATGCAGGTACAGCAGCGGCAGCACCTCGGCCACCCGCGGCGACTTCCGTACCCAAGCCGGCAGGATCGCCGAGGAGAACCGCTGACGCTCCCCGGTCACCGGGTCGGTCCGCTTGTCGTTGACTCGCGGCTGCTTGACCGGCACCGCACCCGCGGCCGTGGTCACCTCGCGCTCGACGTGGAAGCCGTTGCGGACCACCAGCCGCCGACCGTTCTCGTCGAGCTCGTCGGCGAACACCTCGACGTAGGCGGCGACCTCGGCCTGCAACGCGGCCGCCAGCATCTGCCGAGCGCCGTCGCGGACGATCTGATCGAGCAGCGACCCACCGCTCGCGACCGCCGTGTTCTCGTTGGACGCCTCGGCGTCGTGGACTACCTTGAGCATGGGCGTACCTTCCCGAGCCGGCGCACCCACGCCGGTCCTGATCAGAGTTCTGTGACTACGAGATCTTCCTCGGGACGGTGCGCTCCATCGCGTTCACCCCGCCGAGGGCCATCCACAGGTTCTGATCATTGCTCGTTCGAGGACATCTACCATCACAACCACCCCGTGCCGGCGACCGCCGACGCGGCACTTGCGAGCCTCTAACAAACCCGGGGCGATTCAGCCTTCATCGCGCAAGCGCCACTGGGTCTCTCTGGGGTCGTCGGTGTGATCGTCCCGGTAGGGGAAGTGCGAGAGCACTACTCGATGCGGCACCGATCCGTTCTTGGCACCGAGCTCTTGGGTCGCGGGGATCTTGACGACAGCGAAGGTGCCGACCCACTCGAATCCGAGCGCGAGGGTCTCTTGCTGAGCGCGGATCGACCGTTCGCCGAAGAGGGGGTGCGCGTGATCGTGATTGCCCAGGACCAGCCGGATGCAACCGTTCAGACGCGGCACGATCTCCGTGAGCCTCGATGGCTTCACGAGGGCCAGGTCGCCCAGGTGCCAGACGATGTCGTCGCGGGCTACGTTGCGGTTCCACGTCGCGATGATGGCCTCGTCGTGCTCGCGGATGTCTTCCGAGGTGCAAGCTCCGGGCGCGAAGTCGCGCTCGCGCACCATCAGGCGGTGACGGAAGTGGGTGTCGGACGTGAAGTGGACGGTAGGCATCAGTGTCCGCTCTCGTCGAAGAAGAAGAAGGGGCGGTATCCCGTCTCGTCCGGAACGGTCGATTGGATCTCCCAGGGGGTGCCGTCGGCGCGCCAGGTGTTTCTGCACTCGTCGGCTGCGCACTCGAACGAGTCCACGAACTGCTCCTGCATGTAGGAAGGGCCCCGGTACTCGTACGAGATGATGAAGTGGGCATCGAAGCTCGGCGTGCGGATCGCCATCCGAGCTGCCTGGTCTTCGTTCTCGATGATCATGCCCCATCCCTTCTCTCGCTGCCCCTTGGGCCTCTCATGCGGAAGTGGGCGGACGGCGACTCCTGTGGGACAGCGTGGTCAGTTCGGCTGCCGGTAGTCCGCGAAGGCTGCACGTGCCATCTCCAGCACCGTGCGCAGGTGCGAACCGAGCTCGCGGCGGGCGGCCGATTTCTCGGCGCCGAGCTGCCGTACGAGGTCGTTGCGCGTGGGGTAGATCCCCTCGCGGTGGTGTGCGAAGTAGGCGCGGGCGACGTCCGCCAGCAGCAGAGGCTCTCGGTTCATCCTGCGCGCCCGCGCAGCTTCCCGTTCCCGATCGAGCTGCTGGCAACGACGGACGATGCGAATGATCCTCTTCTCGCGTTCACTGGCCCCGGGATCGGGGGTGTCCTGAGTCAGCAGCGCCGGTTCGCTGGACGCGTTTGGGTCGTCCAGTGCGACGGGTTCTGAACGGCGCAGGTCCTGCTTTGTGATGAGGACCGACTGCCGTGCGGCATCCCGACGCGTGGCCCGCATGCGCTCGTTGTGGAAGGCCACGAGCTCGTCGTCGCTGGGCGCGGTCTCGCGCTCGAGCTCGTACAGCTGGCGGGACTTCTCGACGAGGGATGTCCGGCGGTCGTGTGCTCCGGCGCCGGGGACGCCGGTGCTGTCGTTGAGCATTCCCTTGCGCCTGTCTTCGCGGAGTGCTGCTCGAGTCTCGGCCTCGAGGAGCATGGGGAGGTTCCGCGAGTAGTTGAAGACCTGGCTGGTGCCGGGGCCGCCGTTCTTGGCGCGCCACCGCTGGTCGACCATGTGGAGGAGGGCCTGGCCGAAGTAGGAGAACATCAGGCTGTCGCCCTCGTCGTCGAGGTGGGCGGTGCGCTTGGCGCGGTGCAGGATCCGCGAGATCTCCTTGTGGTGCTCGCGGATGAAACTGTCGAGCAGCTCTCGCGACTGAGCGTGGCTTCCTGCATGGAGAACCGCGCACATCTCGACCTTCCATGGAGCCTGGAGGGTGTCGCGATCGCACTCGCATGCGGGCTGGTGGCGAGCCCTACTGGTGGGCGCCGCGGCTGCGAGTTCCAGGGCCATCAGTGGTCCCTGCCGTCCGAAGGGGTCTCAGCGACCGGCATCCGTGTGGAGCCCGAACTGCGATGGACGGCGCTGGCGGTGCCGTGAGGGTGCTCGTGGTCGAAGCAGTTGTGCATCGGGTGATCGCTCCCTTGCAGTCAGGAGCGCGGTCTTGGTGCGACCCGTTGGTCGCGTCCGCGCCGAACACCTCCAGCATCGCACACCCGTGGAACTTTTTCCAGTGGCGTACCTATGTGGATGTGCGTCCGGCTTCCGGTATCGAGAGGAGTGACTAGTCGGCGTCAGGGCGGTGGGCCGACGGGCTGTCCAGCCTCTCGCTCCTTCGCGCCATCTCCACGATGCCGCGCACGTTCGCCAGAGCTTCATCGCTCAGCCCGTGCATGCGCAGAGCGATCTCCCGCTCCTCGGGGTTCAGCTGGGATGCCGCCTCGAAGGAGGGGGAATCCTCGGCCGTGAAGTACGAAGGGGGCACGTCAAACGCGTCAGCCAAGGCGCGCAGGTGCTGCAGACGTGGATTCTTCGCCTCACCCTTCCGCAACTGCTGGAGGTAGCTCAGCGACATCGTTGCGATGCCGCCCCTCTCCATCCTGCGAATGATCTCCTGCATCGTCACTGGACGCCCACCCGGGCCAGCGGTGCGGGCGAACAGGTCTTCGAGCAGTTGAGCGATCGACACGGCGGCCTCTCTAAGAGCGGACGATGGGTGCGGTGCGAAGCAGGCCCTTGCCGAGCCTGCAGTTGGCATACTAGTGGAAAGAATTCCACAAGCCAACTACCTGTCCAGTACGGGAGTGCTACCCAGCAGCCGGGGCGACGATCGCCGCGAGCAGCACGAGCAGCACTGCGCAGATCGAGCCAACGACGACTTCCCGGGCCGTGTGCTCGCCCAGATGGACACGGGCGAAGAGCATCAGCGGGACCATCAGCACGACGGCCACCAGCCACCAGGTCGAGAAGAGCACACACAGCATCATCAGCAACGAGATGAGGCAGAACGCGTGCATCGAGACCTTCAGGCCGGCGGCGGTGATCGCCGAGGTCGCCACGAGCCCGACAAGCATCGTCGCCAGAGCCCACAGAGCCAGGGGCGGCGCATGGAAGACGACGGCGAGCACCACGCAGCACACGATGGATGCTGCGCTCACCGCGAAGGCCAGCCAGCGCTTCCGCTTCCAGCCGCTCTCCTGCGTGGTGATCGTGCCGCGTCTCTTGGCGAGCTTCACCGCGCTCATCGGGACCGCGGCGCACAGGATGGCCAGCACCAAGCCCCAGACGAGTCCAGACCACGCGTGCGGGCGGCCAGCCACCCCGGCCACGAGGCAGATCAGGAAGACGCTGACTGGCGGCGCGAGGAGGTCGCTGATCAGGACCGCTACACGGTCGGTTGCGCTCAACCGTCGAGAGGCACCTGCGGCGCTCATCACGGCCGACTCATCGCCAGTCGGATCTCGTAGAGGCTGCGGACGGAGGAGTTGAGCTCCTCGTCGTCCCTCAGCTCCAGCGTGCACATCCGGTTCAGGGCGATCGTCAGCCAGCCCAGCGGCGGAACGGACCGCTCCCCGCTCAGGTGTCGGACCAGGCGGGCAGACAGCTGCGGGTCGTCGGGGCTCTCCTCGTGGACGCTCCGGAGGGCGGGGTCGTCGTCCTCTCGGATTAGACGCAGTGCGTCATGCGTCTCGATGGTGAGTCGGGACAGGGTCATCAGCTCGTTGAAGTCCCGCTGCTCCTCCTCGGGCAGACGCACGTCGGGGTGCAGAGTCGTCGTCGTCCGCCACAGGGGGATCACCAGATCTCGCGCCATCTGCAGGGCAAGGGTCTTGTGGACGCTCAGGGTGATGCGGCGGATCACCCCGGTGGCGAGGCCCACCAGGAAGATGCTCACGATCCCGATGAGCAGGTACTTGCGGACATCAGGTCCGCCCAGCAGGGCGCGCCCCGTGAGGTCGGTCATCGATGAGACGACGAAGAGTGCCGTCCCGAGGGCGCCCAAGAAGACGCACCCCACGGAGAATCGGGCGGAGGCGGGCTGGTTGCGCTGGAGCAGCGTGCGTCCGCAGGCCGTCAGCACGACGATGGCGGCCGCGGCGAAGGCCGCCAGGTAGAGGCCGTGGTAGAGGACCAGGGCCCAGGCCTGGTCGGTCTTGGCGACCTCGTCGACTTCCGCCTGGTGGTAGACCTCTCCGTCGGCGTGCACGGGCAGGAAACCGACGAGGGCGGCTTCGCCGAGAGCAACCACTCCTGCTGCCGCCCAGATTGCGCGGGTCGCCCGGCGGGACAGCGGCTCTTCGCGGAAAGAGAGGATGATGAGTACGACGCAGACCTGCGCGAGCAGGATCGAGTACCGCTTGGCCAGGTCGATGAGGGACCCGTTAAAGCCGGGCTCGATCCCGCGGCACACCGTGGTGATGAACAGCGCCACGCACGCGATGCGAAGAAGCATGACACGGCGCCTGCCCCGGTACAGCGTGGCGACGACGGCAACCAGTCCCATGGCGATGCCGACGACGATGATCTCAGCCATCAGGAAGCCCTCCGAGCGTCGTTCCCGGAGAAGAACGCGAGGACCTCGGAGGCTCCGCGGCTGTCGCGCTCCTGG
Source organism: Brachybacterium sp. ACRRE (assembly GCF_022346485.1). NCBI lineage: Bacteria > Bacillati > Actinomycetota > Actinomycetes > Micrococcales > Dermabacteraceae > Brachybacterium > Brachybacterium sp. ACRRE. Next base: position 168,922 of record NZ_JAKRMO010000001.1, read on the forward strand.
CGGCGGCGGTGCAACTCATCGAGAAGTCGCATGCCCGTCGTCTCTGCCCTCTTCTCGATGGGGTCATCGAACACGCACCTCAGGTGCGTCGCATCGCTGTGCGCCCGCACATCGCGGTGCAGGATGTGCGCGTACTCGTGCAGGATCGTCTGCTCGCGGTTCAGCGGCGACAGCTCGGCGTCGAAGTACACGTGCGCGGTGGCGTCGATCATGACGGTCAGGCCGCTGATCTCGCGGTGACGCACCTCTTCGGGGATCGGGCCGAGCTCCACGCGCAGCCCGACTGCGGTGCCAATGTTCCGACCGAGTGACTCGACGGTGAGGTCGTCGGGCCACTCGAACCCGAATTGGCGATGAGCGGAGTCCGGGTTATCGCGTCGGCGAGAGGTATGCCGGAATAGTACTTTGGGACCAGGGATGGCACCTTTGTCCGAAAGTGATTCACGATGCTTGCCACGCCGCATACGCACGACCTTGCCGGTGCCGCGACCGCCATCGGGCGGACCTTCGTGGCCGTCGTCCCAGGTCACGAGACTAAACGGGTGTGGCGATCTGGCAGGCATGTGCATTCCTCAATTGAGTGGGGAACGGACACCACCGGCGTTCACCAACGCAGGGGTACAAGTCCAGTAACGTGCTCGGTGCCGCATGTTACAGGAGGGAGAGGACATGGCAACAGAGCTGCCTGGAGCACCCACGATCCGTGAGGATCTCGCGGGCATGACCAGCACCTCCCCGGGTGTCGGTGCCAGGGTGGACTCGTGACAATCGAGTACGCGGTCGGCTCCTGGGGCCTCTTCTGCGGGGACGAGCGCCGACAGCTCGTGATGATCGACGATGCCCCCTACGGGCCGAGTTCTGCCCGCAAGTCCATGCAGGCCACCCCTCGCCGGCTACTTCTCGATGATGGACGCATCGACCAGGTGTACAGCACCGGTGTCCCCCTCGACGAAGTCGCGGCCCAGGGTGGGTCCTCCTGGAGGGTCCTCGTCCGACCGGTTCACTCCCCGAGGTCATCCACGCTCATCGCGGTGTTCGCCATCGTCCTTCCGCTCGATGCCCCCGTTCCTGAGCAGCCCCTGGTGGGCTGTTGGGAATGGGAGATCGCGAGCCGCGGATACAGCTGGCCGACGTCGCACAGGCGCACCTACTGGGACGAGAACCTGTTCAAGATCTACGGCATCAGCACCGACGTCATCGCCAAGCACGGGGGCTCCTGGGAAGCGGAGGAGTGGACGAGCAATCTCATCGCGCGCTCCGACCAGATGCGCATCAACTCGGCCTTCCGGAACATCATCCAGGACGGCATCAACGGCGATGCGAACGTGTTCCGCTGCCTCACCTATCACATCGTCGCAGGCTACGGAGCCGACGGTGAACGGGAGACACGGCACCTGCGCCTCGTCGGCAAGGTCGCCCCGTACCAGCCCACCGACGAGACGATCCTCATCCACGGCTTCAGCTACCCGGTGAGCGAAGAGTTCCACGACGCCGTGTTCGGCCAGGACATCAGCTCCTCCCGAGTCGACGAAGTGCTGCGAGGGGTCATGGGGCTTGCCCCTCAGCCGACAGCCGTGCTCGACGTCGCCACCTTAGACACCCTGATGACTTCGGCCTCGTGGAAGACAGAACACTTCGGCAACATCCGCGCCTTCGGGGAGCTCGTGACGCTTCCCCACGAGGATCTGCGATCCTTCATCGCGCGCGCGGCAGCTGATCACGCCAACCCGCACTCGACCGATGCCCTGGTCCATCGACCCGACGGGGTGGTGACGCCGGCGCGTCTGACCGCCATCGGGGTCAGCTCGAGCATCCAAGGGCAGGACGTCGTAGTGCGACTCGACCTGTGATCGCTGCGCGGGATCCCTGCCTCAGGCGGTAGCCCCGCGGGCAGAGAACATGGCGACGCGGCCGACGACGTCCACGCGCACCTCTCGGAAGCGGGCCTCGAGCGCGCGTTGCAGGCCTGCAACGTCGTCGTCGGAGTTGTGGAAGATCCCGACTCGGTTGTAGAAGCGCATGAGCCTGCGGCCGAGCGCATTGTGCTCGACCCCCGAGCCGAGAATCGTGCTGCCGAACAGGACGCCGTCGTCGTCCAGGTGGGGTGCGAGGTGGTCCAGAGCAGCACCCTTGTCGTCCCACGTCCCGGGAAGGCAGTGGAAGAGGTAGTTGACTCCGATGGAGTCGTAGACCGCGACGCTCCCCGGAAGCTCCTCGAGGACGTCTGCCGTGATCGTCTTCGGGTGCAAGGACGCGATGCGCGCGGAGGCGGTCTCGAGGCTGTTGGGGTTCAGGTCCATCAGGGTGATATCTACTCGTGAGCCGCTCCGCGTGTGCTTGAGGAACCAGGCCGTGCCTGGCCCAACGTCCAAGTGCCGCGCCCCCAGGAGGTCCCGGTATTGGGCGAGCATCCTCCTGCTTGGGCACATCCAGGCCAAGGAGTTCGATATCCCCACGACGACGAGGTCGTAGATCAGTAGCGCAGGTCGACTGTAGAACCGGGCGCTACGGCGCATCGTGTTGTCGTGCACGGGCTTTCTGCCTCGATTCTCGCCAGATCGGTTTTCAGGGCGCGTGAGGAAACGATGCCACAGCCGATGCAGCCCGCGATTGCCGGCGCCGTGGCTGAACGCGCTCGACGAGGATCATCGGGCGGCTGCAGGCAAGTTCTGGCGCCTGACGGCAAGGACGCGGATCGCGGCGACCCCGACGGCGCACCCGGTCGCGGAGACGACCAGGTAGAAGCCGATGTCGACGGCTGGGCCTGCGCACATGAGAGCGACGAGGAGCCAGACCATGATGGTGGGTGCGAGGTGCTCGAGAGTCCAGCGCAGGTTCCACTTCAGGTCGAGTGTCTCTGCGTGGGGATCCCATCGGCTCTGGAGGGCGACGCTCGTGTCCCGAACACGGGCCCACAGTTCAGCGGCGAGCACCGCGGACGCGAGCAGCATCCCGATCATCGTGGCCGCCGCCGGGTCGGGCATGGTGAGCATCGGCAGGCCGCCAGCGAGGAGGACCCCGGCCGGATACCGGATCTTGGCCGCGAGCGCACCGAGCGGGCCCGAGAGGTCAGGGAGCTCGCCCAGGAGGGCGCTCCCGCCGGTGGACAGGATGAGCGCGCCTCCGAATACGAGGAAGAAGGGCGCATCACCCAGCGGGATGACGACGGGCAGGGGCAACGTGCGGGTCAGCGCGTAGGCAGCGAAGCCGACGCTCCCAGCGAGCATCAGCAGGTACAGCAGACGGTAGGTCAGGTCGCGCATAGGAGCACTCCTTCGTCGTGGCTCGGTGAGGGCAGCCGCCCCAACGGGGCGGCGCGGGCGTATTGCTCCCTCCAGTGGGCGGGGAACAGGCGGACGGGCATCAGCCTGATCTCCGCCGGGCCGCCAACGAGGCCGCTGGGTGTCTCGGTCAACCCGCGCTCAGCAGGAGCCATGCAAGGCAGGCCAGCATGCCCAGGAGAAAGACGAGGGCGAACACTCGCCAGCCCCCTGCGTTGTTCGGCTGCGGGAAGTTCTGCTCACGGGCAGACTTCACGAGCGACAGAACAGATGCGACACCGCAGAGCAGAGCGCAGACGGCCAGGGAGAGGGCGTTGCGGTCGCCCAGAATGGAGCTGATGACGTTCATGTCTCCTCGATCTCTGGCATCCACGGGATCTCACCGAGAGTTCTCGAGCACCCCGCTCAGCGCGCCGGCGACAGCGTCGTCACCGCGCGACAGGTAGGCGTCGATCATCTCCTCGATCTGCTCGTCCGACAGCTCACTGCGCACGCGCTCGAGCGGCCAGCCGGCAGCAGAGAGGAGATCGACGTCGTCGCTCATCTGCACGCTTCGGGTGCTCACGGTCATGGTTTCCTCCTGTTGATGCGGCTCGCCCCTCCCGGGGCGCAGGACTGGACGGGTGGGACGCTCATCGCGGCCCCATCGGCAAGTAGTACGAGTCGCCGGGCAGATCGGCGCGGATCCGCAGCGCCATGCGCTCGAGCAGATCCCACGACCGCCGGGCGTGGAACCCGCACAGGTACAAGGTGCCGCTGGCGAGGATGACCTTGACCTTCGCGGATGCCGACGGGCAGCGGTCGCAAGCCATCGCCTCCGAAGAGACCGTCGGAGTCTGGCCGAACAGAATGTCCGCCCTCGGCTGCTCGGTTGCGCTGGCGGATGTGCCCGCCCGCGTCTTCGTGGCTGTGCTCATGCCATCCCAGTGGGCGTGCGGGTCGTCCCGCGGGACACGACCGGCGTCGCGGCATCACGCGGCCACCGGTCGGCGCCGCTCAGCGGGCGCTCCCCAGCACGACGAGGAGACATCGATGTCCAAGGCGCCGAGCGCGTCGGCGATCTGCTCGAACGTCTCGGCGGGAAGATCCCTGTTGTGCCTGCCGAGCATCTGGACGAGCCCGCGCTCGTACGTGATCTGCGCGTTCGCCACCAGCTGGTCGCCCTCGTAGATGCCCACCAGCAGGTCTCGGCGCAGACTCGACCTGTAGCTGCGGATGCAGTTGTCCAGCGTCTCGGACCAGGCGGTGAGCGTTGAGGCGTCTCGCGCGACCCGGACGCTCATCGCCCCGATCGTGAGCTTCTCGATCGCCTCTCGGGTGCCCTTATGCCAGGTCTCCCGCTGCTCTTCGGCGTGACGACGGCGCTCCTCCTCACGACGCCGACGGGCCGCCGCCTCCGGATGGTCCGCATCCCATTGGGCCTGCTCGCGCTCGCGGGCTTCCCTGCGCTCTCGCTCCGCGATCTCTCGGGCCTGGCGCGCGATCTCCTGTCGACGAGCCGCATCCGCATCGCGGTCCGCCTTGCCCGCCATCCACTGCTCCCAGGTCTGATGGACCCCAGTGACCTTCTCGTCGGCCTCCTTGTGCCTCAGCTCGATGAGCTCAGCTGCGCGCACCTCCACGGCTGTGCGCTGCCGGTCGTGCGCCTTCTGCGTGACCGTGCGGTACCCGTCGTCGACGAGAGCATCCATGCGGCCGGTGACCAGCTGGTGCAGGTCGTGCAGAGAGCGGATCCTGCCGATCTCGCGTCCCTCCAGCGCGGTCTTCACCGCGGACACGTCGAGGTTCGCCCCGTACCGTGCACAGTCGTAGATCATCCCGCTGACTGCGTCTCCGCCGCCCGCGATCTCTCGCAGGAAGCGCCGCCGGTCGGCCTCGCCGACAGCGCGGATGAGAAGCCTCCACGTGCGCATGTGCACCGAGGTGAAGTAGTAGCCCAGCCGGATCTCCGGTTCTGCCCGGTAGGCGTCGATGATCCAGTCGATCGGCACGAGCCCCCGGAAGGGCATCAGCACCGGGTGGACGGAGAGCTCGGAGTGCTCGACGGCCCGTCCGAGCGGCTTGCGGTAGCTCTTCGCCCCGTACATCTGCCGTGCGACCTGGGCGAAGTCCTCCGCGTCCAGCAGCGTGTGCACGACCGGCCAGGGGGCAGCCCCTTCGGGTTCGAACGTGTCGCGGCCCAGGCGGGCGGCGATCTGCTCGCCCAGCGGAAATCGCTCAGCGATCACCGGGAGAGACCCGACGACGCCGTCGAAGGCCTGTCGGGCGTGGATCCTGGCAGGCCCCGCGAAGTGATCCCTGCGTTCCTCCTCGGAGCCGGCGAACACGTGGCTGGTGAAGTACTGGTGCTTCCTATGCTCGAACACCGTGCGCAGGACGAGCCCGTCCCGGGTGCGCTTCCACGACACCGTGTAGTTCGGCGACCAGTAGGAGTAGCCCTTCCCGCTGGCGCGACGGCCGACGTAGAGCGTGTGACCGCTTTCGACGAATCGCGGCGCTGACTCTCGATCGCGGCGCCGGACGATCTCCACGCTCCGGCGTCCCTTCGGTTCCAAAGCGCCAGCCTCCATGGTGCCGACTTCGGTGTCCTCCGGGCTGGTGGTGCCTTCCTCCCAGACGACCGTGTCGTGCAGACCTTCGATGTTCGTGGCCATGACCCCTCCTGATCTGTGCTCGTGCACAGTCAGTGGGCGAGTGCGGCCGTTCCACGGGACGGATCAGTGTGCGGACTCGCGCACGACCGTCCCCCGGGAGACGAAGCCGTCGTCTTCGACGCGCGCGTACCCCTCGATGACCGCGTTGTCCTCGACGACTGCCCGCTCCCCCAGGTCGGCCCCGTATCCGACCTCGACACCGTTGCCCACGGTCGACCCGTCGCTGATGCTTCCGGCGACGATCGAGAAGTCCCCAACAGTGGCATTGTCCCCGATTCGGGAGTCGTTGCCGGTGACGACCCTCTTGCCGACCGTGGACGATGAGCCGATGGTCGTGCCGGCACCGAGCTGCGAACCCTCCTTGACGACGGCGCGCTCATAGACCACGCAGTCACCTCCGAGCTTCGTGGCCACATGGTCCGTCTCCGGACTCTTCGGCCTGGGGGTGCCCTCGACGAGGGTCTCCTCCCCCACCTCGACTCCGTCCTCGAGCGTCACCGCACCGGTCACTCGAGCGCCCGGGCCGATGCTGGCACCTCCCGTGAAGTCGACAGTGCGCCGCCCGCCGTCGACCTCGGCGCCCTCGCCGACGGACAAGGACCCGTCGATCGAGATGCGGCTGATCTCGGCGTTGTCGCCGATGTCGGTGTCATCGCCGAACCGGCACCGGTCAGAGGTATCGATTGTCGCGCCATCTCCGATCCGCACGTGTCTGCCCCACGAGCTGCGGCCGATGACCCTCGCCCCTTCTCCGATCCGAGCCTGGTCTCCGAAGGCCCCGTGAACCCTGGCCCGGTCCCCCACTTCGCACCCGTCGCCGAGTGAAGAGTCCGCCGAGATCTCGGCGCTCTGGCCGATGATGCACTGCTCGCCGACCGTCACGGAGTGGCGCAGGGCGGTGCGTTCGTCGATCTCGGTGGAGTCTCCGACGTTGACGTCCTGGTCGATGGTGACGTCGGATCCGGTGCGGACGTAGTTGCCGATCGTGACGTCGCTGCGGACGTTGCTGCGAGCACCGATGGTGGTCTCCTGGCAGATCGTGGAGCGGTCTCCGACGGCGACCATGTCCTGCAGTTGAGCGCCGCCTTCGACGGTGACGCTCTCCCCGAGGGTGGATCCGGCGCGCACGGTGGCATCCTCCCAGAGGTGGCTGCCGGCTCCGATGACGACCCCATCCTCGATGACCGCTCCGCGCTCGATGACCGAGTCTGATCCGATCACGACGTTCTCCCCGATCCGCACGTCATCACCGATCGTCACCTCGTCGTCGATGCGCGCGGTGGGGGCGATCTCGACGTCTTCACCGATGGTGGCGCCCAGGCCGATCTGGGGTGACTGAATCTGCACGTCGGCGTCCGTGCGGGTGATGGTCCCGAACTCGCCCTTGTTGCCGGACTCGCCGGTGTCGCGCTTGCGGATCTTCGTGCTCGCCATAGTGGGCTCCTCCTCGTGTGGACACTTCTACTGGAGGAAGTGGGCGGAACCGAGGTGTGGCGGGTCAGCTCCAGGCGGCGGGTTCGACCATGCCGTGGGCCCTCCCGTGGATGGGGATCACGTACTCGACCTCTTCGAGCTTCATAGCCTCGGTGGGCAGGCCGCTGTCTGCCGGCTCGATCAGACCTGCGTGTTCGTGCCACGGGATCATGCTGCGATCGACGTCGCCCCAGGTAACCTGCATCTCGTCCCAGCAGCCGGAGTCTTCGACGTCCGCGACGCTGCCGTCGCTGTGCACCCATCGCAGCCCTCGGAGAGAGTCCTCAGGTCGTTCAGGATCGTCGTCGTACTCGGCGGCGATCCCGACCGCGACGGCTTCCTCGGGCGCGCTCTCCACGCCGATGCGACTGAGCTTCTCGAGGACCATCTCGTTGACCCGCACGGACAGGCTTTCGTACGCACGGAAGGCTTCGTTGGACTCCGCCATCAGCGACTTGTAGCGGTCCTCGAAGCTGCCGGCATCCTTCTGCTGCGGGACCTGTACGTTGGCGTCGCTGCGGGTGACGGATCCGAACTGGCCGCCGTTGCCCTGCTCGCCGGTGTCCTTCTTGCGGGTGATCGCTGTGCCCATCTGCCCCTCCTGTGGTGCGTTCACTAGGAGAAGTGGGCGGGTCACTCCTCGTCCCGCTGGTTCCTCGCGATGAGCTCATCAACCCGCTGCTCGCGCCTGCGCCCCTCGGCCACCTCGTGGGCGTGGTCCCGCATCCACTGTTCGTGTCGTTCATCGAGAGCGGCTCGACGAACGTCGGCCTGCAAGCGCTCAAGCATTGCATTAAACGTTTCGTCGTCAACCATTCCCGCCTCCCACAAGACGCGTTTCGTGTCGACACCCTCAAATTTGCGAGGCAGGGCATGCAGCGCATCGGCGACAATGAGGTCATCTGTTGCGAGATAAGCCTCGGGATGCTGAGCATGCACGCGGCGCTGACGACGTTCGATATAGCTGTCGACAGCCAGTGACACGCCGATGATTAGCAAAGCCCCGACAAACCCCCAGATCGCAAGCAACTCTCCGGGGCGGGGCGTGGCTACCGGCACACCAGCGCCGCGAATGAGGGAAATGGACACATTGGCAAGTGTCGGAAGTGAGAACAATACCGAAAGGACAACAGCAAGGGCCGTCGCAGGCTTCAGCCAGCGCCGCATGGGCATTTTTCGTATGAAAGCCCGTCCGTCGCGGTCATCGGGCACCAGATAGAAATAGCGCCCGGACGGGGTTCTCGTCGTGTGCAGAATGATTTTCTTCATCAGACTGTGCCTCCCATCGTGATGGTTTCGCCCTCGAGGTGGGTCGGCATTCCAAGGGAGCCCGGCACGAGATATTCGACCTTGCCGCCGGGCAGATGCGTCGTGTGCAGGAAGACGGTCATCGCGGTGTCCCCGTTCGACGCGCGCTCATGCGCGGTCCTTGCAGCTGGTCTCGAGGCTCTTCAGCAGCGCGTAGTCGTCACGGGTGACGGAGAGCTCGTAGGTGGCGACGACGTGGACGTACTGGGCAGCGTAGCGACACTGGGCTCGATCACTCGGTGCATCCCACGCCCCATACCACTCGGAGATGGAGTCGTCGCTCTTGGACATGTTCGTCGAGGCGTCCACGGCCACGAGATTCGCGGGGTCGTTGGCGAACCTCTCCCGCTTCTCCGCGCTCCACCCGCTGGCCCCGGAATACCAGGCAGACCCCAGGGACACGACGTGGTCGATCTGGACCGTCTTGCTGAGGTCCCCGCCGATGGTCTTCCCGGTGTACGGGTCGTGCAGCGTCCCGGCCGAGACCTCGCAGTGGGAGCCGTCCTCATAGGTCACATCGACGAGATCACGAGCGAGAATGTCCGACCTCGTGTCGCACGAGTTCCCGTCGACATCGGCCCAGCGGGCGCCGAAGGCGGAGCGCTCATAGTCATCGGCAGACCGGTCCTGACGCTCGACATCCAGACCGGCGAGCTCCTGCGGGTCGATGACCGCGGGCCCCGCATCCAGCCACTCGGAGTGCTGCACCTCCTCGGCTCGAGCCGGTGCAGGCAGGCCCTCGCGGATCCTTTCGATGACCTCGTGCACCTCGGCGCGATGATGCGTGTACAGCAGGAACAGCACGACGATGCCTCCGGCCAGCAGCAAGAGGGTCCTGGTGCGAGCGAGCCGGGGGTGCTGCTTCTTGTTGCTCATGGCTCCCCAGTGGGCGACCGATGAGTCTCACGGGACGGCTGGGTGGCGCCGCGCCGTCACCGGGACACGTAGCCGTCCTCGCCGTCGGCCTCGAAGCATGCGGCCAGCTTCGGGAAGTCCCGCTCCATCTCGTCGCGGGTCAGGTCGTCGAGCCGTCGCTTCTCCTCCAGGGCCGTCGTGCCGTGCTTCTCGGCGAGGGCCTTCGCGATCGTCGGCCGCATGCGTGCTCGCGCATCCGCTCGAGCCTGCTGGTCCTGCCGGAGCGCCACGGACTCCGGCGTCACGTCACCGGCGGTCCTCTGGAGGTTGATGGAGTCGCCGATGCCGCGAGACCACTCCCGTTCGGCGTCCTTCTCCGTGGAGATCACCAGCCGGAGCACGCCGGCCTCACCGAGGTCCTCTTCGAAGCGCAGCGGGCGCCCGTTCTTCGTCGCGGCCAGGGCAAGCTTCTCCTCGCGCTTGCGGGCGCGCTTCTCCGCGGGAGTCAGCTTCGCCCACGACTCCTTCTCCGCTCTTTCCTTCTGAGACGCGAGCTCCTCGGGGGTGAACATCTTCGTCGGCAGGCTTCGAGAGTCGCCGATCGGTGCCGACGGGTAGCAGGTCGTGCATGCGCGATGTCCCGCGTCCTGCACGATCGTGCCCTCGTCGGCGCCGGAGTACTGGGTCATCCACGCGAACCTGGTCGATGGCCGGCACGTCGAACAACTCGTGGACGAGTGGACGTGACCGTTCGCGTTCGACACCAGGAAGGCGCGGTTCCATCCGCCCCGGATGCGGAACGCCTCCTCGAGGCCGTCGACCTGCTGCCGGGCATGGTCCACGTCGTCCTGGGACTTCTCCGTGTCGCGCAGGGGCTGGCGGATCCGTGCACCGGTCGCCTCCGATGCTGCACCACCATCGGCCAGCATCACCCATTCGTGTGCGGCCTGGAGCGTCTGCTCGTCGCTCTTGCCCCAGTGCCCTCCTGGCTTCTTGCTGTCGCCGATCGCGCGGTGCAGCGCGTCGAGACGGGACCGATGCTGCGAGCGGGCCTTCGCCAGCTTCTTCGCGGCTGCCTCCGCGTGCTCGTCGAACTCGACAGGGTCTGCGGTGCGCACGTCGAACCCGAACTTGTCCACGAGGTCCGGACCGATGTCGAGCGCCACCTTCACGTCAGCGTCTCCACGGACGACGGTTCCGAACTCGCCCCGGTTGCCCCTCTCCCCCGTGTCTCGCTTGCGGACCTTCGAGCCGCCAGCCATCGCACCCTCCCCCATCGTGTCTCTGCGTAGGGAAGTGGGCGGGAGAGACTGTCACAGGACATCTCTGGGCCTACTCCCCCGCGCCTGCCGAGGGTGTGGGGTCGCGGCGGTACGTCTTCCTGCCCAGATGGGCGTCCTCTACGAAGTGCAGTCCGGGGATGTCGCGCTGGTACGCGGTCTCGAGCTCAGGAACCGATGTCTCGAGGACGATCGGAATCCGATGGCGGTCCGCGGCCGAGAGGATCGTCGGCAGCAGCTTCTCGCGCAGTACCTTCCCGGCCCCGGAGCCCGGCTGTGCGGAGGCATGGTCCTGGATCAGCCACGATCGCTTCGTCGCGGCGACGGCAAGCACGGCCGTGCGCTCGACATCAAGGTAGTAGCGCGAGTGCGGGCTGGCGATCATGACGGCGTAGACCGGAACCAGCAACGGGGACATGATCAGCCCACAGGCAGCGAAGAGACTGTTCCGAATCGCGGCACGCAGCCTCCGCTTCGACCATGAGCGCGTCGTGCCATGGACCCAGCCGCGCACCTGCCAGAAGTACACGCGGCCGCAGTCACGCCACGTGGCAAGGACTGTTCCGGGGATGTCGACCGGGGCGGCCGGCACACGGTCTCGGGTGTTCATCTGGTCATCCTGTCGAAGTTCAGGCCGCGCGATCGGCGAACACGCGGCGATGGGACGTGGCCCCGGTGACGAGCATGCGGCGCAGCCTGCCCAGGCGGACCTGGAACGCGGCGGCGTCCTCAGTTGACCACGGGGTCCGCTGCTCCTGGACCCTCGCTTCCAGCAGCAGCTGCACAAGATCCACCGGCGCCAAGAGCGTGTTCCCCGGGTCCCTGCTGTGCGGCACGGCGACGATTCCACTGGTGGCGTGGATGACCGTGAGGACCTGGACATCACCCCACCCCATCTGTCCCAGCGCTTCCGCTGCGGCAGGCATCGCGCTCGCTCTTACTGTCCCGTCCTGGGTCAGCACCGTCTCCGCTGAGACCTGACGGTACGTGCCTCCCTTCCATGCCTTCGAGTCGATGATGAACACGCGGTGCCCGATCATGACGACGTGGTCGATGTCGGCGCGCTCCGACCCGGGGAAGCGCAGCGAGTGCAAAATGGCGACCCTGCTGATCCCGTCGAGCCAGGTCTCCAGCAGTTCAGCGGTGCGCTTCTCCCCCGCGACCCCGACAGCCTCGGCCCCTCCGAAGGCCTTCGCGTCCGCCAGATTGCCGCCGACGCACCCGTGCTCGTGGAAGGGTGTGAACCCCGCGTCGGGAACCTCGGCGACGCGCGAGGGAGGGATGGTCGTATCCGGGCGGGCCACGACCCCTGCCGTGAGCGCGCAGCCCAGTGCCGCGGCGATGAGGGCTGCCGCCAGCGGTGCCCACGCGAGGAGCATGCTGGCGATGGTCACGACACCGGCGGCGAGCACCACGAGGAGCATCAGACGGAGGCGGCGGGAACGGCGCACGTGCTCGAGGTGAACCGGATCCACAGACCCCTTGGCCATGAGGTGGTCGGTGGCGGCGACGCGATCCGCTGTGGTGCCCTCCCGCAAGGTCTGGCGCACGCGGCGCAGCTGTTCGACCGTGCGGGAGTCGGGATGGGTCGCAGCAAGGGTCCGGGTGGGCACCTGGGCCACGGTGCGCTCGCGCACGGGCTCCGGCAGGTCGACCCCCTGCGGTCTCCGCACCTCGACAGCGGTGGGCTCCGGGAGGCTCGACAGCACCGCCAGCTCGCGGATGCACAAGGGGACGGCAGCCAGAAGCCCGGCGGCGGGTGCGACGGCAGGGCCCAAGAAGTGCCCTGCGACCACTGCTCCGATGCTGGCCGCGGCGAGGAGGACGCCGATCAGGACGGGGGCGGGCAGTGGCCTGGCCGTGTGCATTCTGTCGTCCTCCCGAGAGCCGTGTGTCCTCTCCAGTGGGCGGAGGAGTGGGTCACGTGTTCGCGAAGGCCCCGAGGAGGGAGCTCACGGCGCCGAGCAGGAGAAGTGCGGACGCGAACGCTGGCGTGTCCTCGGAGCGGATGGTGCGGACGGCGGCGTAGGCGAGGACCACGGCGAGCACCCCGCACAGGAGCGGCAACATCAGGAGGCCGCCATCCGCTCGGGCGCCGTTGCGGGGAGCCGGCGAAGAAGGCACGGGGCCATGTCCATCAGTGAAGCGCCCTGGGTTCCGTTCCGAGTCTCACGAAGGAGAATCGGAGTATGCCCAAGAAGTTCAGCCCAGAGCTCCGTGACCGTGCCGTGCGCATGGTCCACGACCGTCAGGCCCGCGAGG